>NZ_JBRRBO010000026.1:0-57387 GCF_056756175.1 Stenotrophomonas sp. STEN240
CCTCCCCTGGGGGCGCCCCTACGGGTAACGTTTCGCCCGTGCTGGGCTCGGCACTACCGCTTGCCCCCTCCCTTTGCCGCAGGCAAGGGGAGGGCTGGGGAGGGGTAAATTCCTGCCTCAGCGGTACGGCCCCGGCCCGCGCCACAGCAGTTCGCCATAGCGGTACACGTACATCACGATGACGAACTGGCGGGCATCACCTATGTCCTGCAACTCCGGCGAGCCGGCCTGCAGCATGCGGCACTTGCTGGAGCCGCGGCGCAGCGCGACTTCGGCCGGGCAGACCATCAGGTAGGTGGTGCCGGGCAGCGGAATCGACAGCTCCTTCTTGCCATCGACTTCCTTGGCCCCGTCCATCCAGGCGCGCAGCTTTTCCTCGCTGAGCAGGTCATAGATGATCTGGTAGCCGCCGACTTCCATCGCCGGCTCACCCGCGCTGCGGTCGACACGGCGGCCACTGTCATTGCCCTGGCCTGCCGTACGCCCGTAATCGTCCTGAGCGGTGGTCCGCTCCAGTGAACCGGGCGGACGCCCGGTCCAGGTCTGTGGCCGGCGCGGCACGGTTTCCGACGGGCTGGCTGCCGGTGGCGGTGCGGCCGGGGCCTGCTCCTGCGCCTGGGTTGGGGCTTGCTCCTGCTCCGGTTCGCTGGGCGGCTCGATGTAGCGCGCCTCCGGTACCGGTTTGCGCTCCTCGCTGCGCCGCTGGGTGGTGGGCTTGGGTTGCGCGCGGGTGGGCTTGTTGGGCTTGTCCTGCGGCGGCACCTTGCTTGGCTGCGTGGACGGCGGTGACTCGCCGAGGAAATCGACCTTGACCCGGCCGCCCCCCGAGGATCCCTGCGGTGAGGCCACCACCGGCGGATTGGAGTGCAGCAGGAGCAGCAGCATCAGCAGGTGCAGCAGCACGGTGATCAGCGCCGCGGCCCAGCGGTCGCGACGTTCATGCCAGAGCTTGAGAGTGAACCGCGTCGGGGAGGTGGAGGTGCTGGTCATGCCGCGTCAGGGGACTGGAAGTTGCTGCCCTCGTGCGGACGTCACGCCGAGCCACCGATAGGGAACCGGCATGGTAACGCCTGCGCCGGGCACACAACCGTGCCATCAGTGTTGCGGCCGGTTGCCCTCCGCGATTGAAGTGGGGCGGGCAAGGGTGACAAACCATGGGCACAGTTGCGCCATCGCGCTGCGACATCTGTATCGAAGGTAACCGTGGGCGGCTTCGGCCTGTGGCCGGGCTATGATGCGCCTCCCGTCGCGTCTATCTGGCGGGCCCCACACAACAATGGAAACAGCTGCATGCGCATCCTGCTTGCCCGCCACGGCGAAACGCCGTGGAACGCCGAAGGCCGCTATCAGGGCCAGATCGACATTCCCCTCTCACCGGTAGGTGAGGCCCAGGCCAAGGCCTTGGGCGAGCGGCTGGCCGATGTGCAGATCACCCGCGCCGTGGCCTCGCCGCTGAGCCGGGCGCAGGCCACCGCCAAGGCCGCGCTGGGCAGCGCACGGGAAAGCATGCTGCTGACCGAGCCGGACCTGCAGGAAATCGCCCACGGCGAATGGGAAGGTCTGCTTGCCAGCGAGATCGATGAAAAGGACCCCGCACGCCTGCGCGCCTGGCGCGAGGAACCCGACACCGTGCTGATGCCCGGCGGCGAATCGCTGCGACAGGTGCTGGACCGCAGCTGGCGCGGCCTGACCGCTGCCGCCGAAGGGCTGGGCGAAGACGACACCTTGCTGGTGGTCGCGCATGACGCGGTCAACCGGGTGATTCTGTGCCGCATCCTGGGTTTGCCGATCTCCAAGCTGTGGAGCTTCCGCCAGGCCCCGACCACGCTGAACCTGCTCGAAGGCCCGGACGTGGAGCATCTGGAAGTGGTGCGATTGAACGACTGCGCCCACCACACCCCGTTCTTCGGCGAAGCCAAGCACCGCGCGCTGTAATCGGACCACGTAGCCCGCTTCGGGTAGTGCCGAGCCATGCTCGGCTGAGGCTCTACCGGTGAAGCTCCTGCCGAGCATGGCTCGGCACTACATTTGGCATTGCCGGTGACGCCTCTGCCGAGCATGGCTCGGCACTACGCCCCCTCCCTTTCGCGCAGCGAAGGGGGTGAAGAAGGCCTGCTTGCGCGCCACTGGCGCGCGGCCTGATGAACGACCGAAGGCTGTGCCTTCGGGCCGGGCGGGCTGGGGAGGGGTGCTTTGGACAGCAAACGCAAAGCTCCAAGCAAAAGCCAACCCCCTCCCAACCTCCCCCTTGGCTTGGCCAAAGGGGAGGAGCAAAGCAGCTAGCCGCCTTGCCGCTATTGCTGCAAGACGATCAGAACGCGATCTGCGCCCACACACCGGCTTCGTGGCTTTCCTTGCGCGCCGTTGCGGTCTCCTGCACCACCTGCTTGCCCACTGCCGCCAGCCGCAGGTTCTTGTTCGGCTTCCATTCCACGCCAACCAGGTGGTACCTCTCCTTGTTGCGCGGGTCGATGTCCAGACTCATGCGGCTGTCCTCGTGCCGGGTGAACACCGCGTACTGCGGACTCAGCTGGTAGCTGCCCCACACCGACCAGCCGCGCTGATCGTCGCTGCCCGGCTTGACCACACGGGTCCAATCCTCCGCCTGGAAATACTGCGCGCCAATCCGGCCACGCTCGCCTACCCAGCTGGCCATCGCGTTCCAGCGCTGCGCGGTGTGCTCACGCGGCCGGTCGCCGGCATCCAATGCACGGGTCCCGCGATAGCCGCCCAGCGCGAGCTCAACGCCTTTGGCCGGCGCCCAACCAACCCGCGCCTCGATGTCCGGGCGATTGCCCAGACGCGGCTTCTGGTAGCCACCACCGGTGATCACCGAGGCGGCATAGGTGAAGTCGCCATGGGTGTATTGGCCATGCACGCCGTAATCCGCTGCAACGCCCATCTTGGTGCGGGTGATCAGCGCACCGTCAACATAACGGTAGCCATCCCGCGCCGATTCCTGCTGGATCCACGGCGTCGGCGCATTGCCGAAGCGCAGCCAGGTGCCCTTGCCGAAACTGCGCTGCAGGTAGGCGTGACGCAGCCATACATCGGTTGGGTCGCTATTGCGCAGCCACTGCACATCGGTGGTGACCTGCGCCGACCACTGCTGGTTGAAGCGATGATCCACGGTGATGAAAGTGCGCTTCAGGTCCATCGCCAGACCTTCATCAGCGCTGACCACGCCATCACGGTCGAGCTGGCTGGCATTGACGAAAATCTGCGCCGATACCTTGGTGGCCGGCGTGGCGTCCTGTGCCCAGGCCAAACCCGGCAGACACAGCGCGGCCAGCGCGGTGGCCAGTGCATTACGGGAAACAAACTGCATCACAACTCTCCTGATGCCAGCCTAAGCTGACGGTATGCGGTCAATCGCGTGTGTTCTTGAACTCTGTCGCTCGGCCAAGCAGCCGCCCTGCCTGAACTCTCCGGGGCGGGGGCGGTGGTGAAGCAATGACACTCCAGCGCCTCCTGCACGCCCATCACAGGCTTACGGCGGCTGCGCCTGCAGCGCCGATGGCGGGACCGGTTTGAGCAGGGATGCCGTTCCGAAGCAACATGGCGCTGCCATTGTTGAACGCGGCATCCCCCGATAGCGGCGGCAACCGGCATTCATTGAACGAATGTTTGTCATCCCGTCGATTTTTGCCATATGCGCTGGCGCTACGGCTACCGCCCGCAGCTGTTTTTGGGACTCATCCGACGGACTACCCGGCCCGGCACCCCGTACAGCAGGCTTCGCAAGCGTGTTCATATCCTTGGGCCTTTCCCGAATGAGGCCATTGTCGGCATCCGCCCGCAGCACAACCCTGATGAAAATCAATTCAGCAAGCATCGTCACCCAGCTCGCGCCGGCGCGCCTGCCATCTGTGCGCCATACCCCATAACCGCCGCCTCCGCGCCCCGCCCTGCAGTCCGCACGCAGCGGCTTTTGCACAGCCGCAACATTGCCTGGCGCACAATCACAGGTGCCCGTTCCCGCCGTTTCCACTGAAGACGGCCTCTACTGCCGCCCACTCCCGCGAGGTCTGCCATGTCTTACGTCGATGGTTTTCTGGCCGCCGTGCCACTGGCCAACAAGGCCAAGTTCATCCAGCACGCACACACCGCCGATGCGCTGTTCATCGAGTTCGGCGCGCTGCGCGTCACCGAGTGCTGGTCCGATGACGTGCCACATGGAACGCTGACCGACTTCTACCGCGCCGTGCAGGCCAAGGATGATGAGGCGGTGGTGTTTTCGTGGATAGAGTGGCCGGACAAGGCCACCCGCGATGCTGGCATGCGCCGGATGATGGAAGACCCGCGCATGGACCCGGCCACCAATCCCATGCCCTTCGATGGCAAGCGCCTGGTCTACGGTGGGTTCCTGCCGGTGGTGCATCTGGGCGAGTAAGCGCGCAGCCCGGCGCGTGGCGCGGGCAATGAAAAGGCCAGGACGCTGCCTGGCCTTGTCGTATCTGTTGTGGCTGCGCTCAGCCGTTGCTGCGCGCCATCTGCGGCGCCTGCAGCACTACCGTTTTCATCGAAAGGCATTCGGGGCATACCCGTTCCAGCACTTTGATCACCGGTGCGTAGACCGCCTTGCACTTGTTGCACTGGACGCGTCCAGCCATGTTGGCTTCCATAAGCCTCCCTCTTGTTGCATTCCAACGTCCCTATATGGCGTTGAAAGCCTGCATTTCAAGCGCTGAAGCTGAACCCGATGCGGCGCGGCACCGCATCGGGCAGATAACTTCGCCTTGTCAGCGCCCGCCGCCCAGCACCAACAACATAAGCAGCAGTACCAACACTGCGCCCAGCACCGCGAAGAAAATCTTCCATGCGCTGTAGGGGCGCTCACCGGCCAGTGCACCGGTATAGCCATTGGCCAATATCTGGAAGCTGCGCGAACCATAGGTGTAACTGACCAGCCACACCGGCACCAGGATGTGCTTGAAAGTGCGCTTGCTGTAAGTGGCCTGCACCTGCAGGTTGCGCTGGGTATCACCGGGCACCTGTTCGGAACACAGGTAGCGGGTCTGCGCCTGCATCTGCTCCTCACCAAGCTGCGCGGCCTGGCGCAGATCCACCTGGTAACGCTCCACCGTCCAGCCGCGCACGAACTCTGGCGAGTACGGCTTCAAATCGCTGGTGGTCGGGAACCGGCCGATCTTGTCCAACAGTTCCGGATGCACACCTACCGTTCCCGGCACCAGCTCATCGTCGAAGAAGTGCTGCAGCGAACCGGATGCAGGCTCCCAGCGTATCCGCCGTTCCTGCCGGGTCTGGCTGTTGCCCTTGGAATCGCGGTAGCTGACGCTGACGTAGTAGTAGTGCCCGGCCTCGGCAGTCCAGCGCGCGGCAACCTGCGCATCGAACGTCCAGTACGGCAGGTACATGCCCTTGAGCGTATCGGTCAGCGCAGCGCGCTTGAGCTTGCTCGGCGCAAACCAGCGCGTGCCATACCACTTGCGGATGATGTCGCGTACCTGGCCGTCGCTGATCTTGAACGGCAGCACGCTCTGCGGGGTGATCGCATCGCCCAGCGACTCGTGATCGATGATCGATGGCGAACCGCAGAACTCGCAGCGGTCGGCCACCTTGCCATCGACGAACACCGAGATTGCATGGCAGCTCTGGCATTGCACCTCGCGCGGCTGCGCGCCGTAGCCGCGTTGCTCGGCCGGGGTGGCGGCCATGCTCTGCAGCATGCCGACCACGCCGCCCTGCGGCTTCGGCGGCAACGGAGGCGGCAGCGCCGCCTCGTCCTGCAACCGCTTCAAGGCGGCCAGCAGATCCTGCTCGACCACACCACCACTGCCATCGCCCACGCCTGCGGCCGCCTCCGACAGCGGCACGATGGTGCCGCAGTAGGGACAGGCCAAGGCTTGCTTGGCGGCATTCCATTGCAGATCCCCGCCGCATTCCGGGCAGGGATGTTTGCCAACTGTTGCGTTGTTCATCAGCCGCGCAGGAACTCTTCAAGTGCGGAACGGGCAATACGGGTGGCATTGCCGATCTTGCGTGCCTTCAGGTCACCGGCGGCAATTGACGCCATCACGTCCTCGACCGATACCGACAAGGCCTGCGCGGCCTGTTCGGGGGTGAGCACGTCCAGCGCGACAGCATCACCGGCAGCAGGCAACGGCGGCGGTACCGCAGCACCCGGCACCACCGGCGCTCCGGTCTGCATGTTGCGCATCATTTCCTGGGCCATGCCAAAGCCCATCGCCATCTGTGCCGGCACTGCGGCAGCAGCAGCACCTTCGCCGCCCTCGCCCATGCCGTGGCCCATCTGGTATTTGACGTAGTCGTTGAGGTTGCCGATCACGCCCATGCTGGAACGCTTGTCGATGGCCTGCTCCACTTCCGGCGGTACCGACACGTTCTCCAGGATGAAGCTGGTGATCTCGATGCCGTACTTGCTGGTCATGGCCGGGTTGATGATCGGCAGCAGCGCCTCGCCCAACTCGGAGTAACGCGAAGCCACGTCCAGCGCCGGCACGCCGGCCTTGGCCAGCGCCTCGGTGAACACGCTGACGATGCGCGAACGCATGGTGTCGGCGAACTCGTCCAGACGGAAATTCTGGTCGGTACCGGCCACTTCCTTGAGGAACCTGGGCGGGTCGACGATGCGGAAATCGTAGGTGCCGAACGCGCGCAGGCGGACCACGCCGAAATCAGCATCACGCATCATCACCGGGTTGGACGTGCCCCATTTGTTGCCGGTGAACAGGCGCGTATTGAGGTAATAGACATCGCACTTGAACGGCGATTCAAAGCCGTACTTCCAGCCCAGGATGGTGGACAGCACCGGGATGTTCTGGGTGCTCAGCGTGTGCTTGCCCGGGCCGAACAGATCGGCGTACTGGCCGGCGGCGACGAACTGCACCATCTGCGACTCGCGCACGATCAGCTGCGCGCCATTCTTGATCTGGCGGTCCTCGTCGGGCCAACGGTAGGACAGCGTATCCCGCGAGTCATCGGTCCACTCGATGATCTCGATCAGTTCCTTCTTGATGAAGTCCAGAATGCTCATGCTCAATCCCCAGTCGACAAGACCGTGATTCTACGGCCGGATTGTTAACAACGCGCGTGACGCCATGCAGACATGACTGCGCGCAGCATAGGTACATCTTTTGTACCTGGGGGACGCCATGCGTTTTCTGACCCTGTTGTTGACGAGCCTGTTCGGGCTGGCCCTGGCCGTAGGTGGCAGCTGGCTGCTAGCCCTGCACGGCAGCCCGTTCTACCTGCTCAGCGGCCTGCTGCTGCTGATGGTTGCCTGGGGCCTGTGGCGCCACCGGCGCTGGCCTACCTGGCTGTACGCCGGTTGGCTGCTGGTGCTGCTGGCCTGGTCACTGTGGGAAGCGGGCCTGTACTGGTGGCCGCTGGCCACCCGCCTGGGCGTGCCGGTGCTGCTGGGCCTGCTGATGGCCTTGCCGGCCGCGCGCCGCTCCAGCCCGCGCGGCTATACCGGCCCGGCCGGTTGGCCGGTGCTGCTGGTCTCGCTGGCGGTGGCGGCGGTTGCCTTGGCGGGCATCCCGCGTCACCTGCACGAGATCGACGGAACCCTGCCGATGGACATCGTCAACGCCAACCCGGCGCTGGGCGACAGCCCGCAGCCGGACGGCGAATGGCAGGCCTACGGGCGCAGCGGCTACGGCCAGCGCTACTCGCCGCTGGCGCAGATCACCCCGGCCAATGTCGGCCAGCTGCAGCTGGCCTGGCAGATGCAGACCGGCGACGTGCGCCTGCCGCAGGACGTGGGTGAGACCACCTACGAGGTCACCCCACTGAAGATCGGCAACACGCTCTACCTGTGCACGCCGCACAGCCTGGCCTTCGCGCTGGATGCCGATACCGGCAAGGTGCTGTGGAAGTTCGACCCCGCCGCCGGCATGGAGCCACAGCGCCAGCACCAGACCTGCCGCGGGCTCTCGTACTACACCGAGCCCACCCCCGCCGCCGCAACAACGCCCGCCAGCACGGCGGCGACCGCTTCCACAGCCGCCGCGCCTGCACCGGCGGCCGTGCCCGCAGCGGGCCAGGCCTGCAGCAGCCGCGTGTTCCTGCCCAGCGCCGACGCCAAGCTGCACGCGCTGGATGCGCAGACCGGCCAGCACTGCACGGATTTCGGCAACAACGGCGTGCTCGACCTGCTGCACAACATGCCGTTCAAGCAGGCCGGTTATTACTACTCCACCTCGCCGCCGCTGGTGGCCGGCGGCAAGGTCATCGTCGCTGGCGCGGTCAATGACGACTATGCGATCAACTCGCCCTCGGGCGTGATCCGCGCCTATGACGTGCACAGCGGCCAGCTGCTGTGGAACTGGGACTCCGGCAACCCCACCCAGACCGCGCCGCTGGACCCGAACAATCCCAACCAGGTCTACACGCCCAGCTCGCCGAACAGCTGGTCGGTGGCCAGTGCCGACGAAGCACTGGGCCTGGCCTACTTCCCGATGGGCAACCGCACCCCCGACCAGCTCGGCATGTACCGCAGCCCGGCCGAGGAAACCTATGCCTCATCGGTGGTGGCGCTGGATATCGGCAGCGGCCAGGTGCGCTGGGTGCAGCAGTTCGTGCATCACGACCTGTGGGACATGGACACCCCGGCGCAACCGGTACTGCTCGACCTGGACCTGCCGCAGGGCCGCGTACCGGCGCTGGTGCAGCCGACCAAGCAGGGCGACATCTATGTGCTGGACCGCCGCGACGGCAAGCCACTGCTGCCGATCAGCGAGCGCACGGCGCCCCAGCACGTGGACATCCCCGGCCAGCACGCCGCCCCCACCCAACCCTCCTCCGCGTTGAGCTTTGAACCCAAGCCACTGCGCGAGGCCGACATGTGGGGCGCAAGCCTGATCGACCAGATGCTGTGCCGCATCCAGTTCCGGCAGCTGCGCTATGACGGCCGCTATACCCCACCAACACTGCAGGGCAGTCTCATCTACCCGGGCAACTTCGGCACCTTCAACTGGGGCAGCGTGGCGGTGGACCCGCAACGGCAGGTGATGTTCGGCATGCCGACCTACCTGGCCTTCGTGTCCAGGCTGGTGCCCAAGAACGAGACCGGCGGGCGCGCGATGAACAAGGGCGAGCACGGCCTCAACGAGAACAAGGGCGCTGACTACGCGGTGGAGATGACGCCTTTCATGTCACCGATCGGTGTGCCCTGCCATGTGCCACCGTGGGGCACGATCGCCGCCGCCGACCTGCGCACCGGCAAGATCGCCTACCAGCACCGCAATGGCACCATCCGCGACCTGTCACCGATCCCGTTGCCGATCCGCATTGGTGTGCCCGGTATCGGCGGACCGATGCTGACCTCCACCGGCGTGGCCTTCATGAGCGCGGCCACAGACGACAACTTCCGCGCCTACGATCTGGCCACCGGCAAGGTGCTGTGGGATGTGCGCATTCCTGCCGGCGGACAGGCAACGCCGATGACCTACCTCAACAGCCAGGGCGAGCAGATGGTGCTGCTGGTAGCTGGCGGGCACGGCTCGACCGGCACCAAGGCTGGCGATTATGTGCTGGCGTACAAGTTGAAGAAGTGAGGTCTTTAATGGCTGAAGCAGGGGCAGAAGCACCCCTCCCCAACCCTCCCCTTGCCTTCGGCAAAGGGAGGGAGCACAAGCAACAGCTTCAGCACCGCACGATCCGCCCCCTCCCTTGCGCAACGCGTAGGGGAGGGTTGGGGAGGGGTGCGTTTCGCCAGGAACTCAATCAGCCCAGATCAATCCGTGGCACGTCGTACCAGGCAGCATCCGGGAACCGTTTCATCACCCAGTCGCGGATGAAGCCGCGGCTGTCGGCTGCGATCAGCTCGTCAGTGCTGTCATCGCGGCTGTTCCAGGCCACGCCATGCAGGGCGATGCCACGCGCGGCGAGCGCCTCCAGCGACAGCAGGGTGTGATTGATGCTGCCCAGTCGCCCGGAGGTGACCAGCAGCACCGGCCATCCCTTTTCGGCCACGTAATCAATCGTCAGCAACTGCTCGGTCAACGGCACCATCAAACCTCCGGCACCTTCGATCAACACGGTCTCGTAGCGTTCGCATAAGCGCGCGGTGCCCGCTTCGATCGCGGCAAGATCCAGCGGTCGCTGCTCCAGCCGCGCCGACAGATGCGGCGATGCCGGGTAGGCGAACAACGCCGGCATGGTGGTGCCATCGCGGTCCTCGTCGAACAAACCCGTGCCCATGATCCGCCGGTGCAGCAGGATGTCGTCGGAGGCACCCACGCAACCGGTCTGCACCAGCTTCTGGGTGATCACGTTTTCACCCCGTGCCGCCCATTGCTGGGCCAGCCAACCGGTGACCACGGTCTTGCCGATCTCGGTATCGATGCCACTGACAAATACGATCCTGCCACTCATGCGCGCATATCCTCGTCCTGCAGGCTGGCCACGAGCGCAACCATGCCTGCGCACAGCTGTTGCAGCTGCGCATCGTCGATCACAAATGGCGGCATCACATAGACCAGTCGGCCGAATGGCCGGATCCAGATACCGTGTTCCAACATCCGCTGCTGGATGCGTTCCAGCCGCAGGCCAGCCTTCAATTCGATCACGCCGATCGCACCGAGCACACGTACATCGGCAACCTGCGGCAGCACGCGTGCGGGCGCCAGGCCCTGTTCAAGCTGGCCTTCAATCGCCGCTACCCTGCCCTGCCAATCCTGCGCCAACAGCAGCTGTACCGACGCCAATGCCACCGCACAGGCCAGCGGGTTGGCCATGAAGGTCGGGCCGTGCATGAACACGCCCGGTGCGGCGCTGGCGATCACATCGGCCACCTCGCGCGTGCACAGCGTGGCAGCCAGGGTCATGTAGCCGCCGGTCAACGCCTTGCCGATGCACAGGATGTCCGGGCTGATGCCGGCGTGCTCGCAACCGAACAGGCGGCCGCTGCGACCGAAGCCGGTAGCGATCTCGTCACAGATCAGCAAAACGTCGTGCGTGCGGCACAGTGCCACCAGCTCACGCAGATACTGCGGGTGATAGAAACGCATGCCACCGGCGCCCTGTACCACCGGTTCGATGATGAAGGCAGCCAGCTGATCGGCACGTTCGGCAAACAGCTGCGCGACCGGTGCGATGTCGGCAGGGTCCCAGTCGTCGCCGAAGCGGGTCTGCGGGGCGGGAACAAAACAACGCGACGGCAGCGACGCGCCGAACAGACCATGCATGCCGGTGACCGGATCGCAGACCGACATCGCGTTCCAGGTATCGCCGTGATAGCCCGAGCGGGTGGTGGCGATATTGCTTTTACCGGGTTTGCCGCGCGCCACCTGGTACTGCACCGCCATCTTCAACGCCACTTCCACCGACACCGAACCAGAGTCGGCGTAGAAGATCGCATCCAGCCCCTTGGGCACGATCTGCAGCAGCTGCTTGCCCAGGGCGATGGCCGGCTCGTGGGTGAGCCCACCAAACATCACGTGCGACATGCGCCCAAGCTGCTCGACCACAGCCTGGTTCAGCTGCGGGTGGTTGTAACCATGAATGGCGCACCACCATGAGGCCATGCCATCGATCAGCTGGGTGCCGTCGTCCAGCTGCAGCAGCACGCCGTCGGCGCGCGCTACCTTCAGCACCGGCACCGGGCTGCCGAGGGCGCTATAGGGGTGCCACAGGTGGTCACGGTCGAATTGATCAATCAGCATTGTCGGGTACATATCACGCCACGGCAGCGCGGCTTGCAGGGGGCGTACCTTACCGCTTGCGCGGCTGGCCTGCATGCATCAGCGGCAGCGGGTCGAACGGGCCGTCGCCAGCGTAGATGCCGTAATGCAGGTGCGGCGGTGTGCCGCGCGCATTGCCGCTGTCACCGACAAAGCCCAGCACATCGCCCGCCTGCACGATGCGCCCGTAGGCCAGCCCCGGCACCCAGTCCTGCAGATGCGCGTAGTAATGCCGTTGCCCGGCCGGCCCGATCACCCATACCTGGCGCCCACCCAGACCACTGTCGCGCACCGCCGCCGCCACGCCATCGGTAGCTGCGAGCACCGGCGTACCACGCTTGGCGAAGATATCGACGCCATGATGCTTGCGATCACGGCCGCGTGGCGCGCCGAAGGTATCGGCGATCTGGCGCGGTTTGATGCCCTGCACCGGCACGGCAATGGCCGTTGGCGCCGGCAGGCGGGAGAGCTTCCAGCTTTCGCGGGCGACCACGCTGAAGGGCTGCTGCCATAGCCAGTTGCCGGCCAATGACAGTACTACCAGCAATAGGAGCAAGCCTGTCGCGCGTAATGGCGTGATGCGTGGGGAAGAAGTCAAAGTGCACCTGATGAAGGTCTGCTGGATGCCAAAAGCTAGCAGGTGGTTGTGGCGAATTTCCACAACATTTTCATTACCGGAATTCGGCGGTTAGCACTTCAAATTCGCTTCACATTGGGCGCATATAGCGCACACGCAACGCAGCTAGATTGTGCACCTCCGAACCCATCGCACATGCATCCCGCACGTGGACATTCTCTACTTCATCACCCGTACACCGGCGATTCCCGCAGCGATGTATCTGCTGCTATTGACTTGTGCATGGTGCTTCAGTCGATTGCTTTTCGATGCCATTTCAATCCTGGGGCTCATAGCATTGCTGATGGCCTTCCTGGCGAGTAGCGGTGAAGCATCAATGATCATCGCGCTCATCGCGGTCGTCCAGCTAATGCTGAGTTTCGCTGGCGGCAGGCTGCAATGTGGCAGCGGTGTGAATGGTGGTGCTCATGCACTGTCGGATCGTGGTTGATGGGGTAGCTCAATGCTGCGAGCTTCGCGGCTTATGCCGCTCCCACAAAAGGCGGGGCAATGCACCGTTGTAGGAGCGACGTCAGTCGCGAAGCTCGTGCATCTTCAGATCGCAGGCAATTTGGCCAATCATTGACGCCAGCTTCGCGGCTTATGCCGCTCCTACAAAAGGTGGGGCAATGAACTGTTGTAGGAGCGACGTCAGTCGCGAAGCTCATACATCTTCAGATCACAGATAAGTTGATCGTTCATTTATGTCAGCTTCGCGGCTTACGCCGCTCCCACAGCCACAGCACTGACGGCCATCAGAACGATGCCTGCACGGCAGCTTCCCAGCGGGTGCCTGCGGCGTTGTCGCCAAACAGTTCCCGCGCATGCTGATCGGTGAAATGCCCACTCAGGCGCAGCTCCACCGGGGCAGCCACCGACCAAATCGCACTGAGTTGGCCGTGTGCGTAGCCACCGCCCGCCGCATCCTGCAGCTGGTACCAACCAGCAGCGGCTTCAAGCCGCAGTTGCGGCGACACCGGCACACGTACCCCGAGCTGGCTGTACAAGCCGTCCTGCGTAGTTCCCAGCGCCTGCGGTGACCAGCCCAGCGACAGCCAATAGTTGTCCTTCCAGGTCAGCGTGGTGTTGAGCTCGGTCCAGTTGAGGTCGACCGTGGTGGCGGGGTAGCGGTAGTGCAGCAGGTTGGCGTCCAGCGTCCACGCACCAGCCAGCTTGCCGTTCCAGCCGACGATGAAGTCCAGCTCGCTGCTGGCATGCGTTTCCGGCGCGAACTCGACGCTGGAACCGGAGACAGCGGCGTACGCCCCATAGGCGCCGGCCAACCGAAAGCCTGCCTGTATTGCAGCATCGCCCTGGCTCTGGCTGGAGCCGCGCCATACGTAATCACTGGTCAGTACGGCGCTGCCGCTGGTGTCGATGGCCAATGCATCGGCACTGGCGGCGAGGGCAACAAGGGTGGCGAGACACAACGAAGCACGGCGGGTTTCCATGGGCTTTCCGAAGGCGGCCACGCGAGCTGCGCGGCGATGCGGAATTGTTCCCGCCGCACACATAAACCGGCGATGGCGGCAGACCCGTATCTGCATCAAATCTGCGTAAAACCGCTGTACCGCTGCCCAGGATCAGTCCTGCACGATGAATACCTGGCGGGTGCCTCCCGCCGGCATCGGCTCAGCGAATGCCGGTTTGATCTCCATCGGCACCCAATCGCTTTCACAGCGGGTGAACTGCCATTGACTTGGTTTGAAGCGCGCTGCCGCGCCATCGGGCTCGCCGATGAGGAATTCAGCCTGGATGTCGTAATCGATCAGCGGCGCATTGAACCAGACATTCTCCCCGGCCTTGCAATCGATGAACGCACGCGAGCTATCCAGCACCCAATCCCCGCTCTCCGGGTCGGGGTGATAGACCGGGCTGATGCGCTGATCAGCGGCCAGCCGCATGCGCCCGGGCGTCATTTCCAGCGCGCTTACCCACAGGCCGGCCAGCTGCACCGGCGCGGGGAACTGCAGCGCATCCAAACCACGCAATCCCAGCGCACGTTGCGGCTCGCCGTTATCGAATACATCGCGGCGGTTGACCAGGCTGCCCTTGGGAGCCGTGAAATCGCCATATTGAAAGTCACGCTCGAGTACGAACTGCGCACGACTCGCCCGTTGCCAGGCCTCGATATCGAACTCGCGCTTGAACTGCAGCAGCTTGTAGCCCAGCACACCCACCCACGCCGCCACCAGCACTACGAAGATGGTGCTGATCCGCGTCTTCCAGTTGAAGAAGGCGCGCCAGCCGCCTTCGCCGTGGCGAAGGAAGTACAGCACCTGCACAAACAGGCCAATTGCGACCGCTGCACCTACCAGCGGCAGCACCCACACCAGCAACAGGAACGGCCACGAGATCAACGGTCCAAAAATCATCACGCAAACAACTAAACCAAGACCGCCGCATGGTAACGCTTCAGCAACCGCGCGCATGCGATGCCGGCATGAGGACCAAACAAATCCGCATCAGTCAACGGCCATTGCCCTCATCTGGACTCATATGCGCAGCGCGAAACCCGGCAGAATAGTGTCCCCTGCACCCATCTATCGCCATGAAGTACAGCCATACGCCCCTGCATACCCTGCGCAGCTGGTTGAGCATCGAACGCAACCAGACCAGCCACGGTGAGAAGTTGATCTCGGCGCTGGGCGCGTTGCTGGGCATCAGCGTGGTGTACCAGATCACCCATTGGTGCTTCCCCGGCGGTTTCAACCATGCGGGCGGCGCGATCCTGCTGGCGTCGATGGGGGCAAGCGCGGTGCTGGTGTTCGCGGTGCCACACGGCGCGTTGTCGCAGCCGTGGGCGGTGATTGCCGGCCATCTGGTGTCGGCGTTCATTGGCGTCAGCTGCCAATTGATGTTTCCCGAACAGGCCTGGACCGGCGCCCTGGCCGTTGGCCTGGCAGTCGGCGCGATGCACTATCTGCGCTGCATCCACCCGCCCGGCGGCGCCACCGCACTTGCCGCAGTGATTGGTGGCAGCGACGTGCATGCGCTCGGCTACCACTACCTGCTCACGCCGGTGGCGATCAATGTCGCCGCCATCCTGCTCGCGGGGGTCGCGTTCAACGCCTGCTTCGCCTGGCGGCGTTACCCGGTGCATCTGCACCGGCTGCGGCAGCAGACCGCCGTTGTGCCCTCCTCACAGCGCCGCGTGGACCTGACCCAGGAAGACTTCCATGCCGCCATCGGCCAGCTCAACTCCTTCGTCGACATCACCGATGAAAACCTGACCGAGCTGCTGGAGCTGGCCAAGCAGCATGCCGAACGCGATGCACTGCATCCGGACCAGATCGAAGCCGGCCACTGCTACAGCAATGGCCGCCTGGGCCGCGCCTGGAGCGTGCGCCGGGTATCGGTAACACCGGCGTTGTCGGGGCCGGCCGCCGATCGCCTGGTGTACGCCGTGGTAGCCGGCGATGGCATCGGTGATATCGGCCATGCCACCGCCGCCGAGCTGCGCCAATGGGCGCGTTTCGAGGTGACACTGCGCCCAGGCGGACGCTGGGCCAAGCTGGGCAACGATTGAAGCAGATGGCCGCAGACGCCTGGCAAAGGCGGCGATTGCTCACAGTCGTCGCTCATCCGCAAGCCCATTCGACCACGCTGAAAATCCGCCGATTGCTCTGATTTCCAGCTGTTTTTCAAGTCTTACAACACGCGCATAACGGCGGATAATCAACCGCCCCACCCCTCGCTTCTTCCCTCCCATGAGCATTCTGCGACCGCGCAGCATGCCGTTGGTGCTGGCCGCGCTTTGCGCGACCGGACCGCTCGGCATCGATATGTACCTGCCCAGCATTCCCACGATGGCCAACGACTTCGGCACCAGCGCCGGCGCCATCCAGTTCAGCCTGATGACCTTCTTCCTCGGCCTGATGCTGGGCCAACTGGCCTATGGCCCGCTCTCCGACAAATTCGGGCGCAAGCCGCTTATCCATGTAGGCCTGGCGATCTTCAGCCTGGGCTCGGTGGGATGCGCGCTGGCCGGCAGCATCGAGCAACTCCACTGGCTGCGCTTCGTGCAGGGCCTGGGTGGCTCGATCGGCATGGTCATCGCATTTGCCATCATCAAGGATGCCTTCAGTGGCGCGGCGATGGGAAAACTGATGTCGATGGTGTTGGCGGTACTGGGACTGTGCCCGGTGCTTGCGCCGCTGGCCGGCAACGCGTTGCAGTCACTGGAATCGTGGCGGCTGATTTTCTGGGCGCTGGCCGCCTGGGGCGTGCTGGTCGCCATCGTGGTCGCCGTGCTGCTACAGGAAACACGCAGCGTTCAAGCACGTGCCGGCTTTGCGCTTGGGCGTACGGCGCACACCTACCTGCAGATCCTGCGCGACAAACGTTTCCTGCCGTTTGCAATGGCGCTGTGCATTGCCCAGGCAGGCTTCTTTGCCTATATCGCCGGGTCTTCCACGGTGTTCATCCGCTACTACCAGTTGTCGCCATTGCAGTTCAGCCTGCTGTTCGCACTCAATGCCGCCGGGCTGGTGGTCGCCGCCATCCTCAATCCACGCCTGCACGCACGCATGGGGGCGTTGAAGACATATCGCATCGTCACCCTTACCTACTTCGGCGTGTTGGCCACGCTGTTGCTGGCGATGCTGGCCGGCATCAACGCCCTGCCGCTGCTGTGCACCGGCTTGTTCATCACGGTGGCATTGCTCGGTTTGCTGATGCCGACCGGCAGCCAACTGGCATTGATGCAACAAGGCCAGCATGCAGGGACGGCCTCTGCGCTGCTGGGCGCCTTGCAGTTCGGTGCCGGTGCCTTGATTACCGCCGTGTCCGGTTCCCTGGCCCATCTGGGCGGAATAGGCCTGGTGACGGTGATGGCCGCATGCGCGGCGCTGTCAGCGGCCATCTGCCTGCTGCTGTTTCCACGCCGCATCGAGGCCTGAGCCGGTACTCGGACGCGCCCTTGGCAGGCTCACCAAGGGCGCCGCACAAGGCTTTCCGGCTGCGCGTGCTCACAGCCTCGGCAATTTCAGCAGAGCCCGCAGCGGCGTGTTGGGTACGCCAAGCCGGATCAGTATCGACTACCGATAACACTGACCTTACCCGCAGCAAGCGGCGCTCAATCGCGGTCGGGGGCGCCCAGTGGGAACAGATGGCGGTAGCTGCGTGCCTCGTTCACCGCACGCGCGAAGGAAGGGCGTCGCAGCAGGCGTTGGCGGTAGTCCAGCAGCAACGGGTAATCGTCGCTGATACGCTGCACCCAGTCGGCATAGAACAGCGCCGGCGCGGCTGCGCAATCGGCCAGCGAGAACACATCGCCGCAGGCCCATGTGCGGCCCGGCAGCTGGCTTTCCAACCAGGCATAGGCCAACTCCAGCTTCTGCACGGCAAACGCGCGCGCCTCTTCGCGCTTGCCATCGTCGCCAGTCATGGCACCGGCCACCGCATGCTGCACCGGGCTCATCACGTGCAGGTCGAAGAATCGGTCATGGAAGCGCACATCCAGTGCGGCCATTGGCAGCTCGGGCAGCAATCGCACTGGGCCGGGATGCTTGAGCTGCAGGTATTCGATGATGACGCTGGTTTCCACCACGCTGTGGTCACCATCAACCAGCAACGGAAACTTGCCCAGCGGCCAACGCTGCAGCCATTGCCCGATGTGCTCGGGGGTGTCCGGGCCCAACAAGCGGAACTCGAAGCCGATGGCGTTCTCGTACAGCGCAATCAGCGCCTTCTGCGTATACGAGGAGAACGGGTGACCATAGAGCAGCAGCGACATGGCGAGACCTCCGTGACTACAGCAGCGTGACAACGATGATGCATTGGCGACGGATGAACATCACACACCGACGAGCTTGAAAAGCTCAACCACTTCCACCGCGATCCGGCGTCACAGCAGGGCAATCGTTGGCCGCAGGCTGGCCGCTGAAACGCTCGGCAATCCAGGCAATGGCCTGATCGGCGGAGGCAATAGCGGTCGTTGCATGGCCGGTATCCGGCAGGCGCAGGTAACGCGCAACAACGCCGCGCTGGCAGCTGTTTGCGTAGAACGCCTGTGTCACCGGCGTGGCCACAAGGCCATCAGCGTCGGATTGCACCAGTAGCAGCGGTGGCGAACCCGCCGCCAATGCGGTGATCGAATTACGTGCCATCAAGCTGTCCCAGGGCGCACGCCCCGCCAGGTCCAGGCTGCCCAGGCGCGCACGCAGGCGCAGCAGCCGCAGCAGGGCGGCGGCAGAGAACGGATCGCCTTCGCAGCCACGCGTGGCGCGCTCGATCACACCTTGCGTGGCCTTGTTGGCAATGGTGGACAGATCAGCGCCGTAGACCCTGGACCAGCTGCGTGCGGTGAACGCCGTCAACAGCCCGCGCACGGTGGCGTCGGCGCGTTGCATGTTCGCGGCCAGGTCGGTGGGGGGCGATACCGCGACCACACCCTGCAGTTGCAGTTCCGGCGCATACGAACGCGCCCGTTGTGCGGTGAACAGCGCCGCGTGCCCGCCCTGCGAATGCCCCCACACCGCGAACTGGCGACCGGCAGCGGCTGCGGCGAATCCACTTGCTGCCCGCACCGAGTCCAATACCGCCGCTGCAGTGGCGTCACCGGCCAGATAGGCATGCGGCCCACGCGTGCCCAGCCCGGGATAATCGCTGGCCACCACCACCCAGCCCCGCGCCAGCATCTGCGCAAGGCCCGGAATCTGATCCAGCGTGCGGATGGGCGTACAAGCCGAATCAATGCCCACCGTGCCATGCGCCCAGGCGACGATCTCGCGCCCGCCCGCCGGCGCCACGCCATCCGGCGCGATCAACACGCCGGTGGATTGGGTGCGATCACCATCAACATCGGTGGTTTCGTAACGGATGCGCCAAGCCTTGGCCCCTGCCGGTGCGCCGCCGACCGGTTTGGCCTCCAGCAGCTTGCCTGGCGCCGCAAGCACCGGCGCACTGGCCACAAACGGCCACATGAGCAACAACAGCCAGCGCATCATCGTGATCTTCATGCGTTCCAGTCCCTGGGCACCCGGTGCGCTGATGCTAGCTCAAACCGGCAACGATCACGGTGCGTGCGAGCGACGCAAGCCGCCAAGCCAGGCGCCCCTGCAAACCACGTGCACCAACCGTAATCGGGTGCACCCACTTCGCAGCGGGCACCGTCCCCACCGCCGACTTGCCTCATGGCTGCCATAAGATAATCTCGCGCCGCTGCGATGGTTGCCGCCCTTACAATCGGCCGCATCCTGGGTCAACGGCGTTGGAACATGCGCAAGCACCATCTCGCAATCGGCTTGGCGGTGCTCGCCGGGTGCACGCATGGCGGCGCCACCATCACGCACATCAGCGGGATAGCGCCATTGAGCGGCGACGTGGTCGCCGCAGTGGACACACGCCAGTTCGAAACCGGCAGTTTCCTCGCCGATGACGGCGTGGTGATCCCCTATCGACTATTGCGGCCGGCACAGCTGCGCGCGGGTGAACGCTATCCCTTGGTCATCCAGTTGCATGGTTCCGGCGGCATCGGCACTGACAACAGCAGCCAGCTTGATCGGCTGGCGCGGAGCTGGGCCATGCCGCAGATCCGACAGCGGTATCCAGCCTACGTCCTGGTACCGCAGTTCCCGATCAGAAGCGCCAACTACGGCCCGGCAACACCCGATCAATCCGCGCAGGCCTCACCGGTACTGGCTGCCGCACTGAAGCTTGCGCGCAGCATTGCCGCCGACAATCCAGTCGATCACCGCCGCATCTACGCGCTGGGGTTCTCGATGGGCGGATCAGCCACCTGGCTGGCGCCGACGCTGCAGCCTGAGCTGCTGGCCGCCATCGTACCCATCTCCGGCATCGCCCCGGCCAATACACAGGCCGACGCCTTCAGGAATCTGCCGGTGCTGGCCATCCACGGCAGTGCCGACGAAGAAAACCCCATCACTTCCGACCGACGCTTTGTCGCAGCCGTGCATGCAGCCGGTGGCAGACAGATCCAGCTCCGGGAATATGCCGGGCTGGCGCATTCGCCACCGGCCGACATCTACCCGGGCAACGAATGGCGCGACTGGTTGTTCCAACAACATCGTTGAGCGCCGCGATTATGGGAGCAACATAGGCGGCCAAACCACGTGAAACGGCAGCGCCAGTAGCGCCGGGATTGCCATCGCGAGCACGCGGGTAGATTGCCTGCTTCGCGGCTTACACCGCTCCCACAAAGCTATTGGCTTCGGATCAGTTCCGCAGCACGAGCTTGTCGCCGGCGGCGACGAATTGCTTCTTGTACTCGATGCTCGGGCAGCAACGCGAATCCTCTTCGGCATAGTCCAGGTAGCTCACCTGAAGATGGCCGCCGGCAATATCAAAGTCCGCCAGCTTTCCCGCATCCGCCGCGCTGCTATCAATCAACACCAGCTTTCCTTCGCGCTGCTGGAAGACGAACAGATGCTGGAAGTCGGTATTGCTGCCTTCGATCGCGAACAACGTGCTTGCCGCCAGGTCGGCGAGTCCATCACCGTTGATATCGCCGCGCACCAGCTTGCGGAACGCATCGGACTCGATCAACGAGGTCTCGATCTCCTCCCGCTTGCTCTGGGCGATATAGGCGGCAACGGCAGCGGTCAGCGCCACTTTTTCGTCTTCGGCTGAAACAGGCTGCACGCCGGCGTCGGCATTGATTGATGCCGGCTGCTGTTCAACAGGCTTGGCTTGCGGCGCCGTGCAGCTGCCCTGCTCGCAGATGCGGTCTGCCTTGCAGTCGGTGTCTTTCTGGCATTGCCCGGCATTGGCACTGGGCAACCCTGGCGCGGGCGGTTCCGCTGCTGCGCAGGCAGCCAATACCAAGGCGAAGGAAGTGGAAAGCAGAAAGCCACGAGCAGCCATGCAACATCCCCTGTGTAGGCAGCGGTGAGCGTATGGGTTGCGCCCTTAATAGGCAAGATCAATGGTTGCGATGTGGCCGCAGGGCTAGGAAAGGATCGCTTTCAACTGCGCAAACGCATGACAGGCCTGTGAATCAGGGACATCCGAATAAGGCGGCAGGGGCCAAGCTGTGGCAGCGACCTACAACGCGCTGCCAATGATCCCATTCGCCCCCAGCCCTGAGATTGCAGGCACAACGCCGCTTGGCGCGGCCTCGCTTCAACGCTGGCACCCCGCCGCAATCGCCGGCACCGGCTTGAATGTTGCCGCAGCCGCAACTCTCTTTTCCACACTGTCCGGTTGAGGTGGCCCGTATCCGTGCCCATGTTCAAGCAGTCCGCGCTGCCGCGCCCGTCGCATTGCAGCTGCAAGGGCGTGCTACCGGCCGTTGCCCTCCCCCTGAAATATTCCTGGAATACCGAAATGAGCAAGCTTTTCGAACCGTACAACCTGGCCGGCATCCCGCTGTCCAACCGCATTGTGATGGCGCCCATGACCCGCTCGCGGGCCCCGGACGACATTGCCGACGAACGCGTTGCCCTGTACTACGCACAGCGCGCCACCGCAGGCCTGATCGTCAGCGAAGGCACACCCATTTCGCGCGAAGGCCAAGGCTATCTGTTCAACCCCGGCATCTACAGCCCGGAGCAGATTGAAGGCTGGCGCCTGACCACCAACTCGGTGCATGCACTGGGTGGCAAGATCGTCGCCCAGCTGTGGCACGTAGGCCGCATGTCGCATCCGTCCATCCAGGCCGATGGACGCGCGCCGGTCAGCGCCAGCAGCAAGCAGCCTGCCAATTCCAAGGCCTTCGGCTATACCGAAAGTGGCGAGCCCGGCATGGTTGATCCGCCGGCTCCGCGCCAGCTGGGCACCGAAGAAGTCGCACGCGTGGTCGAAGACTTCGCGCAGGCCGCACAGAACGCGATCGATGCCGGCTTTGATGGCGTGGAGATCCACGGCGCCAACGGCTACCTGCATGAGCAGTTCCTCAATCCCTTGATCAATGATCGCGATGACCAGTACTCGGCAGCAACGCTGGAGAACCGCATCCGCTTCACCCTGGAAGTGATTGATGCCATCGTTGCGCGCATCGGTGCCGAGCGCACCGGCATTCGCCTGTCGCCCTACGGCAATGTTTTCGATATGCCGTCCTATCCACAGACCGATGAAACCTACACCGCCCTTGCCGAGGCCATCGGCAAGCGCAAGCTGGCGTTCGTGCACCTGATGAACCAGGCCGGCTTCTCGCGTACCGAGCCCAGCCAGGCCGGCTTCAATGCATTGCTCAAGACCATCAAGAGCAAGCTGCCGGAAACCAGCCTGATTCTGGCAGGCGGGCTGGACCGCGAATCGGCAGAGTCGCTGATCGACGAAGGCCTGATCGACCTGGCCGGCTTCGGCGTGCCGTTCATCAGCAACCCGGACCTGGTCGAGCGCCTGCGTAACGGCTACCCGCTGGCCAAGGCAGACCCGACCACGTTCTACGGCGGCACCGGCAAGGGCTACATCGACTACCCGCCGTACAACGCCGCAGGCTGACAAGCAGGCTCCGTCCGTACAGCGTTCCTGTAGGAGCGGCGTAAGCCGCGAAACCACGGATCCACACGCCACGCACTCTGCGCAATTGCACAGCGCGTGGATGCGCATGGTTTCGCGGCTTCGCGACTCACGTCGCTCCTACAATCTGCACGCTACGCGGCAAGACTGTTAACGCTCTTGTGGGAGCGGCATCAGCCGCGAAGCCACAGACCTAACAGCCGCACGCTCTCTGCAACTGCGCAGCGCACTGGTACGCACAGAATTCCAGCTTCGCGGCTGACGTCGCTCCCAAAAGGTGAACATCACTTCTCATGAGCGACGCAGCGCAAGCCACAACAGCGCTAGAACTGCACGCAATCAACCCCTGCATACAAAGCTCCGGCCTCCGCGCCCAACCGCCCTCGCCAAGCGTCGCTTCGAGCAAGCCCCTCCCTCTTGGCCAGCTGCGCTGCGCATACCCGGTCCTGGCGTGCTACTGGCCCAGCGCAGTACCCGGGCGCCAGCCACTGCGCGCGAGGAAGGCCTTGGGATCGCGCATCTCGAAGATGTCGGCCAGTGCCTGTTGCTTGTCGTCGGCCTGCTGGTAATACGCCTTGACGATGCGATAGCCAACCCAGTAACCCAGATCGGCAGGTTTATCGGGGGTGCTGTTGTAGAGCCAATCCGACAACTCGGTCTTGTCCATGTCGGCGGCGAACGCGGTCTCGATGCTGGCTTCGCGGCCCGAGACCAACCCGGCCATATAAGCGTAGGACACCGCACCGGTCGTCAATTCGGTCACGAACTCCGCCGCGCCTTCCTCAAGTGCGGCAGCCAGCACGGTCACGCCCTCGGCTTCGGAAAACGCCACCACCTGCTGGACATGCGCGTACTCATGCACCGCCACGCGCACGAACCGGTCTTCCACATCCGGGTTCATCCACGGATTGGCGCACAGGGCCTCCAGCCCAATCTGCACGCCGCTCTCGCGTGAGCCTACGCCAACGGGCTTGCCGCGACCGACTGCAATGGTGATCGGTGCCGACCGCATCTGCGGATACGCCTGCTGCAACCGGCCCAGCGCAACCGCCAGGCGCTCGCGCACACGCGGCAGTACGTCCCCGCAATCGCGTGCCTGCACGTACATCTCGGGGCGCTTGGTGATGGCGTCGGCAATTGACTGGCCGGTGACATTGCGCAACCGCGCCAGCCGCTGCAGCCCCTCCGAACCCTGATCCAGGTAGTCGCGCTGCAAGGTATCTGCGCGCGGGTGGCCACCCGCGGCGTCATAGATCCGATAGAAGCGGTCGACATCGCCGGTCTCGATGACAACACTGGCATCCTGCGCTGCTGCCGCGTTGATACTGCTGCCCAGCAGGGTTGCCAAGGCTATTGCTACAGCGCGCATATGCGTCCGATCCACGGTCAAGTAATCACCCAATCATGCCACCGAACCCAGGCCCCGAACCCGGACGGCCATACCATTGCGATGCGACCGGCCCGCTCAAGACGAATGGGCATCCAGGACCAGGAAGTACCTCGCATCCGCCTCGGCGCCGACCCGCACACAGCCATCGCCCAAGGTGCGATCGGCGGCGTGGTCGCGTTCAAGTTTCAGATGCCTCAGCAGCACGCCGATGTCAGCGGAGGAAGTGACTATCCATGGCGACTCGCAAGCCTGGCCGTCGCCGCTGCTCTTGATGGCTTGCAGCAACCCTTCGAAGGCAAATCGCGCATCGGCATCACCAGCGCCGGCCAGGTCCTCCAGCGCATTCAAATGCATTGGATGGCTAACCAGAAAGTCCCGGTAGCGCTGCTGGCGCACTGCCGACGAGCTATCCGCCTTGTCCAGTGTGGCCACCTGCCCGCGCAGCTCAAGATAGCTTTCCAGCGCAGCCAGTTCCTCACCACCGGCAAGCTCGCTGGCACCGGCACGCCGGGGCCCCAGCACCTGCTGCAGCCAGTTGCCATAGTACAGATGGGTAAAGTCCTTCCCGGCAAGGCTGCGATCACGTGCAGCAAAACGCAACAGCAGCTTCGGGAAGAACGTTGGCTGCTCCGGCTCCAGTACCGCCGCTGCGCTCACTCCTGCCACGGTCGGCATCGCCTCCCCGCGTGTCCACAGCAGATGTTGCGCTCGGTAAGCGCGTAGCGCGTTTGGGCCGGCATTTGCCTTTCCGTAAGGCCTCACTCGCAGCATCACATCCGTGCCGGCGACATGTGTGTAGCGATCCACAGCAAGCACGGTGTCGTTCCATGCCGAAGCGGCCTCGCCCGCAGCATCCAGCCTCACTTCGCGGAACAGCAGGCAGCGCTCACCGGGCGACCAGGTGCTGGCGCAGGGAGCAGCGGTCTCCTTTACCTGCAGCAGTGTTTCCACGCCCTGCAGATGGTGACGCTGGTTCTCAGCGAGCAATGTGCCCTGAAAACGCAGCAGGCCACCGAACCCATCATCGACTTCCAGTTGTGGCCCACCCTTGTTCGGCTGATCGATGCGCATGCGCAGCGCATGACCACCGGAGAGCATCTGCAGCAAGCGCTGCTCGGCGTTATAAGGCGACGTCCTGCAGGTAAGTGGCGGCCTGCGCATATAGGCGTCCCCGCGCAGCGTCAGTTGCCAGGCCACTTCACGCTGCGGATCGGCGCCCTGCACCTGATAGCGGCGCAGTACCAGCCAACCATCCACTTGCCGCTGGCAAAGCTGGCTATGCAGCAACAGCGACGGCTCGGCAGCCGCGTCCTTTTCTTCCTTGCTGAACTCCAAACCCGGCACGCCGGTGCCGCTGGCAAACCAGGTGCGCGGATTGCCTTCCCGGTCCTTCGCGGACATCAGCTGCCAGCGGTAGTCGGCGAGCAGCTGTTGATAGCGCCGTGCGGTCTGTCGGGCAGCAGCTTCATCCGGATGCGCAGGAACGGGCACCAGCGCGGCCGGCGGCGGCACAGATGCCTGCTGCATTGCCAACCCCGACGAAGTCGTCGCACACAGTGCAATCGCGACGCAAAGCCCACGCAAGCTCCAGATACGTTTCCCGGCCATTCCACATCTCCTTGTGAAGCTCTGCACTGCGGTGCCCACCATGGGCGTTGCATCCCTCAGCCAACCGCGCCTGATCCTTGCCAGCAGTCGGCCAAGCTTATGCCTCCACCGCCAGCGGAGGCATCAACACACGCTTTGCCAAACTGCGTATCGCACTCAGTACGCTTCCTCGCACGGCGCATCGTCTTTCAGCAGGGCAGGATCCACCGGCTTGGTCTCATCGATAAGCGCACGCTGCTCCGCGGTGGGGTTGCCCAACCAACTCACTTTGCAATGCGAAACCAGACGACCAACCAACTTGGGGTAGTCGGGCTGGTAAAGCATGGCCAGCTGATGGGTATCGCACTGGTGCGCCTGGCAGGCCGTGTAGAACCACCAGGTTTCCGGGCCCAGCGTCTTCGGCGCGCCAGGCGCGCTGGGCCCACTGAGCAACCGCTCACGCTGCGACGGTGTATCCGGGTCAGCAACGTCGTACTGCGCCGCTTCCTTCAGCAATGCGTCGAATGCTGCAGTCAGTTTGGCGTCGGCGCGCCCGCAGTTGTCCACGGTATTGCCGCCCACCAGGGTGAAGAAGTGCGTCGCCAGCGGATTTTCCTCGCAGCTGGGCGCGTAATCGAAGCCTGCGGGCGTTGGAATATCGCTGTCGCCTACCTCATACGGAGCGGACTCGCCATCTTCACCCTCGCCTGCAGCCTCCGCGTGTGCAGGCGCCGTCGCATCCTGGGCCGGCGCAGCAACATCGGCGCCCTCATTTTCAGCAGGCGGCACTGCTGCCTGTTTGCAACCCAACAACGAGCCCATCAGCAACCCCACCCACAACAGCCCTACTTTCATGTTCACCCCAGGTAATCGGTCCATTGCATCCATTCCCAGTGACGCCTGCGGGAATGAGCGGATTGTAGCTTCTGGGTTCCAGCAAAAGAATGCGCGCGGCAGACTGGTTGTCAGCTCTTCTGATCACCAGAATCTGCGTCCCCAATCGACTTCCGCGCCTCATCCGGGCGTACTGGCATCGCCGCCTTCAACCCGCGGGGATTCCTTCCGCTTATCTGCCTCGATCAGCAGGCTTTGGTAGAGCTGTAGGCGGATACGCATGAGATTGGCGCTGCTGATGATTACGTATATCAAAACCAGGAAAGCGCCCAGAATGACCTGCCAAGCGGGCATGGCAAGTAGATCGCTCCACTGCCGCATGAAGAGGAAAGCTGAGACAAATACCGGCAGCAATCCGAGCTTATCCAAGCCTCCGGCCAAGAACCCGATTTTCGCCGTCAACTGCGCCAGGGAGAGGCGCGCAATGCGTTCGCTGCGCGCAAGCTCCGCAGGGCTGAAGCCTTTCAACCAGTCCAGGATGCACTCGAAATAATCGCGATCATGATCCAGCTGCCGAACCTGATCATCGCGCCACCGCCAAACACCAAGGCCCATTACCCCGCAATTCCTTAGAAAACCAGGAAGCCCGGCCACGATAAGAACTACCAAGCCGCTTTTGACTACCCAGACCATCCATTCAGCAGGCACCATCCACTTGATCAGGAAGTACGGCAAGACTCCGACCAATGCGCCTACGAAGGCAACCACATTCAACACCTTCAGAAATGGCGGTGTGTTCAACATTCCCGCCGGACCATCAGGTATATCGCGCAGCCGCTGATCCAACGCGGCAAAAGAAAACCGCTTTTTTGTACTGGTGTCCATACCATCCCCTTTTATCCGGCAACGATGAGCATATATCGCAACCCGCAACAATGTTGATTGGCATGCAACGAATCAGGGCCTAGAGGCGTCCGGTACAGCGCCCGCCCTATCGCCGTCTCCCTGGCATCAACCGCCGGGTAGCCAACCAGAACAGACAAGCGACGCCACACGTAGCTGCACCAAGCGTACAGACGCCACTCCAGCCTGCCTGTACGTAGACCGCCGTGGTGGCGATCGCCCCCACCCCGCTACCTGCCGCATAGAACAGCATGTACAGCCCGACCAATCGGCTGTGCGCGTGGGACTGCTCGCGTAGAATCATGCTTTGGTTGGTCACGTGCAGCGCCTGCCCGCCAAGGTCCAGCAGGACGATGCCGAGCGCCAATGCCCACAGCGAAGTCGACATCAGCGACAACGGCCACCACGCCAGCAACAGCACCAGCAGCGCCATCGCGGTGACGGTCTGACCACGCCCCTTGTCTACCCAGCGGCCTGCACCGGCTGCGCCCAGCGCGCCGATCACGCCAACCAATCCGAATGCGCCAATAGTCGTGTGTGAGTACGCATATGGTGGCGCGCTAAGCGGCAGCACCAGCGCGCTCCAGAAAATGTTGAATGCGGCGAACATCAGCAATGCCAGTACACCGCGAATCTGTAGAACCCGGTCTTGCCGCAGCAGCCGCGCCATCGTCCCGATCAGTCGCGCGTATCGCATTGTCACTGCGGTCGCTGGCGAACGCGGCAGCTTCCGATAAAGCAAGCCCGCCAACAGCAACATCGCCAGCGCGGCCACCGCGTAGACGCTGCGCCCGACGTCCCCCCAATATTGAGTAGCACAGCGCTTCGAAGTCGGCACGCCCAACTACGCGGCGTTCCCGACCATCGCGCATGGCTTTGAGTTCATCGCCCAGCTCGGGCTGGAGGAACTTGGCGCGCGCTCATGCATATTGGCAAGGTGGCTGGAAGCACAGCTCGCGGAGCTTCGGCACGACATCAAAAGCCAGGCACCACTCTGCCGCGTCTACGGCCCTTCGGCCGAGCACAAGGGCGCGACGGTGATGTTGAATTTCTTCGATTGCTACAACGCCGTCTTTCCGCATTCACTGGTCCGGCAGGCTGCCGAGTGTTTCGGCATCAGCGTGCGCAACGGCTGCTTCTGCAACCTGGGCGCCGTGCAACAAGCCACCTACACCACCGCAGGCGCCGAACACTGCGAACTCGACAAGACCGAGAAGATCCTCGACTGCCGGAGCTTCGACGAGAACATCCTCAACAAGGGAAACTGCGGCGCGGTCCGCGTCTCGTTTGGGCTTGGCTCGAACTTCGCCGATGCCTATCGTTTCTACCTGTTTGCAAGATGCCTGCTCAACATCGAAGCCGGGCGGCTTGCTGATGCTGTTGTCGACTCCCCGCACAACAGATCCAGCTGAGTGCCAACCATGAAAGCCCCTGGACTTCTAAGCGAAATGGCCAGAGCGGAAACCCGACTCTGGCCATTTTCACTTTTGAACCGACATCATTTCCAATCTGCTAGAAATCGAAAAGCTCGCCGAGCAGGCCCTTCTTTTTCTTGTGCTTGTAATAGCCGGAGTCACGCGAATCGTATTGGGGCGGGCTGACGTTACGCGGCTCCGGTTGACGGGCCTGCGGCACATCGGCAACGGATCGCTCTATCAATTTGTCCAGCTCCCCCCGGTCCAGCCAAACGCCACGGCATTGTGGGCAATAGTCAATTTCAATTCCTTGCCGGTTGGACATGGTCAAATTCACGTCCGTACAGATGGGGCATTTCATTGTTCCATTCCTCGTTCGCTGGCCTAAGTTAAGACGTTGGTGCGGCACAGTGACAAATCAAGGGGTCATGCGCTTGATGCCGGCTGGACAAGCGCTTCGGAAAGATCATGGCGGGCTCCCACGTTCTGAACGAAACGGGTCAGAGCGGCAACCCGACTCTGACCCAATTTTCGCTATTTTCGCCATGCATCTCACCAGCGTCGCCGTGAGAAACCTACAGATTTTCGTTTGTAGCCCCTGATTGCGCAGGAGCGACGAATGGCTCGCATACGAATTTAACTGTCTCAACACAGTTGTAACAAAATCTACCACCTCCCCCGCCGTGGGCGCCTACCCCTGCGACGTAGTGTCCCAGAGGGCAAACCTCAAGCTTGTCCCATCCTCTACCACCCGTCATAACGATTGGAGTCTTTGATTCACTTCGAAAATGACCGATCTGCTCAAAACGTGCGTCCCTGGCTCCAAGAGCCTTCTCAAATGACGCTTTCAACGCGCCAAGCTCATCACGCATTTGACTCGCATATGCAGGCGTATATTCGAAGTCTGGCTCCAACGACAGTGGCAGGCTCTTTTCTGATGTTTTTATGTAGGCCGCAATTGCCGGAATACGCCCATCTTGTATGTTTTTAGCGCATGTAATTGCCACTTCACGCTCCGTCAACGCAAACGAAGTCGACGGCCCCACTTCAACCAGTTCCGACACTCCGCCATTGCTCTGTGTCATGGTGCACTTCGCAGCATTTTCAGGCTGAATTACGATCCCATTGAACTCTGCATTTCTGCGGCCCCGCGCAACCCTAACGGCGAACATTGGCCTCATGATGTCGAAGTTGACCTGCACATCTGCCTGCTCCATTGCGATACAAACGCCGTAGGCTTGAAACGCCTCCCTTACGACTAAGGAGGATGACCTAGCAAATCTTGTGCCCTCAGATACTTCGTCATAATGCTCCTTACACATCTGCTCTGCCTTCTCTTTGCGGCCTCCAAAACTCAAAGCCGATTTCAGCGGAACCATTTCAACAATCGCGGTGGACGATGATTTGAAATCAAGCTCAGCTTTCGCTGATTTCCCGGAACATATTTCGTCGTAAACAAGAGAGCGGAATGTGCGCTGCTGCTGTTCAGAGGTATTGTCTCTTCCCGTAAATCTGAGCGGTGAATCGCATTTCGTTTGTTGCGCCAGTGCTACCTGCGTTGCAGTGATAGAAATAAGCAATATGCATGCCATTTTCATGATTGCCTCCATTGCTAATCACCCCCGGCTTTTAACAGCCGCCAAACGCGGGAGTGTGCTGCCTGTGACCCCCGATTCCTGATGCACTTCAAAGTGGAAAAATTCGGCGTCCTACGGAACCTTGGAATTTGCTTTGGCACCGCGTTTCGTGGCAGATCTCTCAGGAGTTGTCCATCCGATTGCACGGTCAGTGTGCGTTCCTCGTTATGGGAGCGCCGTCACCTCTCGATCTTGCTCCTTGCGTTTGCCAGGGACAAGAGCCAACACTCATTCGGGCATTCCTGCCGTAGACGGCCGTCGAAGCTTTCTACAAGTGCGTTGTCGGTCGATGCTCCTATGCAGTAGAAGTCCAGCTCCACGCCATTCTCATAGGCCCATCGATCCATCGCCTTCCCTGCTGACTCGCTACCGCTGTCCATCTTGATGGCGGCTGGCGATCCGCGCTGTGCCGCCAGCTTTGTCACTGCCTTGGCCGCATGTCCCGCGCGCAGTGATTGGTCCACGAAAGGCCCATGGGTGAAGCGATCGACCACGATCAGCACCCGGAAGCGGCGACCGTCATTCTAGAAAAACAAGGCCGCCTAACGAACGAGGGCCAGAGCGTAAACCCGAATCTGACCCCTGTTTTCTCACCGCGAACCGTAAGCAAATCACCCGTCGAGCACAGATCAGTCCGTAGCCCGGGTAAGCGCACGGTACCCGGGAAAACACGATGACCGTCGACGCATCATAGCGTTGCCATGGAATTAGGCGCGTCGTCGGCGTCGAAGGAAAACAGCCAACGCCAGAAGCAAAAAAAACCGAGCGTCGGCTCGGCTTCTTCGATCATTGCAGACCCCGGGTGCGCTGCGCTTACTCGGGAAACATTACTTTGCAGCGGGGACTGCGCGCCACTTATTGCCCCCTTGGTCATGCAAAACGCAGATAAGATCCAACTGAGCCTGTTGACTTCGAATCAACTGAAATGTCAGAGGATGTGATGGGGTAAGTGAGCCAACTATCGGCCTCAAGATAACCGCATTAGCAGTAGGACCTTCATTCGTCAGGAAAGCATCTTTCGCGAAGCCACCATTGATGCCTGGATGATCCTTGATCCACCACCTAACATCACTCTCTTCATTCATCAAGACAAGAGCGAAGTTGGGGTTTGGCTCCAACATATGCGATGCAGAAATTGTCACCTCAAGTGAACCATCATCAAGCATCACGATCCGATGACTAAGATTCGAGAATTTTTCATGCTGAGGAACAAACTTGCCGCCTCCTTGCGCAATATCCACGATCTGTTGAATCGCCGCATCAAGCCCAATCGCGTGCATATCGATAAAACATGTTTGCTTGAGCAGTGCAGGCATTTCACTGCCATCCACCCTAATCGGAACAAGGCGCGTAGCGCCTTTTGTCGCTGAATATAGTGCATTTTGCCACTCAAGACGCACCATATCGCTCTGAAGACTATCTGCAGAGACAAAGAAAAATACGACTTCGGGAGCATCAAGCCCCTTATTCATTTCATCGATAATTCCATCACCCGGTCGAATTGACCAAGAGTCATAGAACACTTGTCCCTGACCAAAGATATCCGCCAGCCTCAGAGCAACAGCTTCGACTAGGGGCTTATCTTTGTAGTTGTGACTGAGAAATATCTTATGAGCCACTGACCGCCTCTTATCCATTCACAGCTGCTCATTTGTAGTGCTGACAAAAAAAATAAAAACAACACCACTTTCACAACAGACAAGAAAAATGCTTCACCCGCACTTGCTATACCCACAATTCAAGCAAGTCTGGCAGCCGTCCATGATCACCAGCGCCTTGGTGCTGCACTTGTGACACATGGTGGCGGCGGCGGGGAAGCTGCCGTTGTCGGCGCCTTCGGAGTCATCAGCAACTTCAAGAGCTACCCCTCCCCGACCCTCCCCTTCGCTTTGCGAAAGGGAGGGGGCGAGCGCGGCGCTTTGCGCCGGCGCTGCGCTTACTTCACTGTTTTTTTTTGAACGGTCTTCGAACTGCTTGCGCTTTTCGGCGATCAGGGCGCGCTGGTGGGCGCTCATTTCCGGATCGTGCAACAGGCCGATCGACTTCATGTGCTCTTCGACGATCGAACCCAGCTCGGCAACCAGCGACGGCATGTACACGCCGCCGGCCTTGAAGTAACCGCCCTTCGGGTCGAACACGGCCTTCATTTCGTCAACGATGAAGGTGACGTCGCCGCCCTTGCGGAACACGGCCGACATGATGCGGGTCAGCGCCACAATCCACTGGAAATGCTCCATCGACTTGGAGTTGATGAAGATCTCGAACGGGCGGCGCAGCTCGTGCTCGGTGTCCTGGTTGAGCACGATGTCGTTGATGGTCACGTAGAAGGCGTGTTCCACCAACGGTGATTTGATCTTGTAGGTGCTGCCGATCAGCACTTCCGGGCGCTCGATGCGCTCGTGCATGTGCACGATGTTGTCTGTCACGGACTCGACCGGCGCCACGGAAACCGCGGCCTTGGCCACCGCAGCTGCGTCACGGGCCTTGTCGTCCGGAGTGATGACGGAATAGCCCTTGATTTTTTTGTCGATCTTGACGGCCATGGTGCGAGTCCTGGTTATGCGTTGCTATACGGTTTGGCAGCAACCCCGTCCCTGTGGGACGGGGCGCGCGGTGTGGCTTACTTGCGGGTGGCCTTCTTGGCGGCCTTTTTCACGGCGGTGGCCTTCTTGGCAACCGTCTTCTTCGCCGAAGCGGCCTTCTTGGCAACCGTCTTCTTGGTGACGGCTACTTTTTTGGCAACCTTCTTGGCGACTTTCTTTTCAGTGGCCTTTACCGTCTTCTTGACGGCGGCGACCTTCTTGGCGGCCTTCTTTTCAACCTTCTTCACTGCCTTCTTGGCAGCAGCGGTCTTCTTGCCGACGACCTTGGCGACCTTCTTCTCGGTGGCCTTTACTGCCTTCTTGGTGGCAGCAGCCTTCTTGCTGACGGCCTTGGCAACCTTCTTTTCGGCAGCCTTCACGGTCTTCTTGGCCGAAGCGACCTTGCCGGCTGCCTTCTTCTCGGCCTTGGCAACGGCCTTCTTGGCAGCAGCGCGCTTGCCGGCGCCCTTCTTCTTCAGGTCAGCGGCTTCGGCCTGGGCGCTGGCCTTGGCGGCTTCCAGCTTCTGACGCATGGAGCTGACCTTCTTGGTCACTTCCTTCTTGGCGGCAGCGGTCTTCTTGGCGACCACCTTCTTGGCAGCGGCGGTCTTCTTGGCCACTACCTTCTTGGCAGCAGCGGCCTTCTTGACCACGGCCTTCTCGACCTTCTTCACTGCCTTCTTGACCTTGGCCACCTGCTTCTTGGCACCGGCTTCCACCTTGTGCGCGCCGGTCTTGACGGCGGCCACGGCTTCGCTGGCGGTCGCGGCGATGGTCTCGCCGACGTTGGCTGCGGTTTCTTTCACGTTCTCGGCAACCTGGGTTACGGTCGCGGTCACACCATTACCATTGCTCATAAAGCCCTCCTCAGGGCATCGGGTCTTTTAACGTTGGCGATGCTATATCGAAGCCGATGCAACGTGAAACAAGCGCGCAACAACCCGGTGGCGGTGAGACCACCGTCATGCTCACCCGGCGCAGGCGCCAGGCGGGCGATGAAGGCACTCAGAACTTGCCGTAGTAGCCTTCCTTGAGGGCGTCGAACAGGTTGGCGGCGGTGTGCATTTCGCCGTCGTACTCGATCTGTTCGTTGCCCTTGACCTCTACCGTCTGGCCGTCTTCCAGCTCGAAACGGTAGGTGGTGTTCTCCAGGTCCGCTTCCTTGACCAGCACGCCCTGGAAGGCAGCGGGGTTGAAACGGAAGGTGGTGCAGCCCTTCAAGCCCTGCTCGTGGGCGTAGCGGTAGATGTCCTTGAACTGCTCGTACGGGTAATCGGTCGGTACGTTGGCGGTCTTGGAAATCGAGCTGTCCACCCACTTCTGCGCGGCGGCCTGCACGTCCACATGTTCCTTGGGCGAGATGTCGTCGGCGCTGATGAAGTAGTCCGGCAACTTGGCCTCGGCTTCGTCGGAGAACGGCATGGCCTTGGCGTTGATCAGCTGGCGGTAGGCCAGCAGCTCGAAGGAGAACACGTCCACCTTTTCCTTGGACTTCTTGCCTTCGCGGATGACATTACGGCTGTAATGGTGCGCGAACGAGGGCTCGATGCCGTTGGAGGCGTTGTTGGCCAGCGACAGGCTGATGGTGCCGGTCGGGGCGATGGAGCTGTGGTGGGTGAAGCGCGAACCGATCGTGGCCAGCTCTTCCACCAGCTCCGGGACCACCGTGGCCACGCGCTGCATGTAGCGGCTGTAGCGGGCGTGCAGCACCTTGCCGGCGATCTTCTGGCCAAGCTTCCAGCCGTCCTTCTTCATTTCCGGGCGCTGGCGCAGCATGGCGGCGGTGACCGCGAACTGCTCTTCCATGATCGGGGCGGCGCCCTTCTCACGGGCCAGTTCCAAACCGGTTTCCCAGCCGGCCACGGCCATGTCACGGGCAATGGCTTCGGTGAACTCGCAGGACTCGGTGCTGCCGTACTTCATCTGCAGCATGGTCATGGTGCTGCCCAGGCCGAGGAAGCCCATGCCGTGGCGGCGCTTGCGCATGATCTCGTTGCGCTGCTGTTCCAGCGGCAGGCCGTTCACTTCGACCACGTTGTCCAGCATGCGGGTGAACACGCGCACCACTTCCTTGTACTCGTCCCAATCGAACGAGGCCTTGTCGGTGAACGGGTCACGCACGAACTTGGTCAGGTTCACCGAGCCCAGCAAGCAGGCGCCGTACGGCGGCAGCGGCTGCTCGCCGCAGGGGTTGGTTGCGCGGATGTTCTCGCACCACCAGTTGTTGTTCATCTCGTTGACGCGGTCGATCAGGATGAAACCCGGCTCGGCGTAGTCATAGGTGGAGACCATGATCATGTCCCACAGGTGACGGGCACGGATGTGGCCGTACACCTTGCAGGCCACCAGGCCGTCATCGCGGACGATGTAGTTCTCGTGGGTCGGCCAATCGCGCCAGACCAGGTCGGTCGCGTTCTGGTCGACTTCGGCCTGTTCCTTGGTGTTGATCGGGAACACCAGCTGCCAGTCGGCGTCGTTCTTGACCGCGTCCATGAAGCCGTCGGTGATCAACAGCGACAGGTTGAACTGGCGCAGGCGGCCGTCTTCGCGCTTGGCGCGGATGAAGTCCTTCACGTCCGGGTGCGACACGTCGAAGGTGCCCATCTGCGCACCACGACGGCCACCGGCCGAGGACACGGTGAAGCACATCTTGTCGTAGATATCCATGAAGGACATCGGCCCGGAGGTGTAGGCGCCAGCGCCGGCAACGAAGGCACCGCGCGGACGCAGGGTGCTGAACTCGTAGCCGATGCCGCAGCCGGCCTTCAAGGTCAGGCCTGCTTCGTGGACCTTTTCCAGGATGCCATCCATCGAGTCGGTGATGGTGCCCGACACGGTGCAGTTGATGGTGCTGGTAGCCGGCTTGTGCTGCTGCGCGCCGGCGTTGGAGGTGATGCGGCCAGCCGGAATGGCGCCACGGCGCAGGGCCCAGGCAAAACGCTCATACCAGTAGGCGCGCTTGTCGTCGGTGGCCTCGGCGTCAGCCAGGGCACGGGCCACGCGCAGGTAGGTGCCATCGATATCGGCATCCAGCGCTTCGCCCGCCTTGGTCGTGAGGCGGTACTTCTTTTCCCAGATGTCCTGCGAGGCAGGTTGCAGAGGGATCATGTCCGACTTGGTTTGATTGCTGACCACTTCCAGACGCACCGTACTCATGATTGTGGAAATTCTCCTGGGGCACCTTGCGGTGCGTTCAACGTGTTCCCAAACAGGCTGGGCAGCAAAGACAACGACGCGCAGGCGCGTGTTTACGCGCCTGTCGGCGGGATGAGGGGAATCCGGGAAACACCGGTTTTCTGCATCACTGTCGCGGTCATTGCACGCCTTCCGTTGGGGTGCTTGCACCCCGAGCACTAAACCCTACTGCTTGGGGACGCTTTTCACATCAACCCAACATCTAGTGGGTGATGACCCGGCCAAGCTTACCCGCCGGCGGGGTGATGTCAAACGAAAAATCTGCGTCTTGTCTATTGCAATTCGTGCAGGGCTTGGCGGCCTTGGGATTGCGGCGTTGCAGAAGTTTCATTGCCGATTTAGCCGGCCCCCGCCACACTCGTGTTCAGCAACCCGCCCCACCCCGGCGCCGCCCTCGGGCGCCCCCGCATGGAACCCCCGGCAATGCGACCCATCCCGACCCTGCTGACCCTGGCCCTGGCCGCCGCCTTCGGCGGTTTTACCGCCACCGCCATCAATGCCCACCTGGACAACCGCGCCAGCGCGGCCACCCTGGGCACGGTATTGCCCACCACCGCCGCGCTGCCGGCCGCGGTCGCCGGGCAGGCGGTGCCATCGCTGGCCCCGATGCTGGAACAAGCCATGCCAGCGGTGGTCAGCGTCAACACCAAACAAGTGGTGCGGGTGCGCAACCCCTACTTCGATGATCCGTTCTTCCGCCGCCTGTTCCCGCAGGTGCCGCAGGAGCGCATCAACGAGTCGCTGGGCTCGGGCGTGATCATCGATGCAGCGCGCGGTTACGTACTTACCAACCACCACGTAGTGGAGAACGCCGACGACGTGCAGGTCACCCTGGCCGACGGGCGCACGGTCAAGGCCGAGTTCCTCGGCTCGGACCGCGACACCGACATCGCGCTGATCCGCATCCCGGCCGAAAAACTCACCGCGCTGCCGCTGGGCAACAGCGACCAGCTGCGCGTGGGCGACTTCGTGGTGGCGATCGGCAACCCGTTCGGCTTCAGCCAGACGGTCACCTCCGGCATCGTCTCGGCGGTGGGCCGCAGCGGCATCCGTGGGCTGGGCTACCAGAACTTCATCCAGACCGACGCCTCGATCAATCCGGGCAATTCCGGCGGTGCGCTGGTCAACCTCAGCGGCCAGCTGGTGGGCATCAATACCGCCAGCTACAACCCGCAGGGCAGCATGGCCGGCAACATCGGCCTGGGCCTGGCCATCCCCTCCAACCTTGCCCGCGATGTGGTCGAGCAGCTGATCACCAAGGGCGTGGTGGTGCGCGGCACGCTGGGCGTGGAAACCCAGAACCTGACCCCGCAGATCGCGCAGGGGCTGGGCCTGGAGGAAGCACGTGGCGCGCTGGTGACACGGGTGCTGGCTGGTTCCGGTGCTGCCGCTGCAGGCGTGAAGGCTGGCGACGTGGTCACCGCCATCAACGGCCAGCGCGTGGACAGCGCGCAGGCGCTGCACAATTTCGAAGGCCTCTCCACGGTGGGCCGCACGGTCGACCTGGAAGTCCGCCGCGACGGCAAGCCGCTGCAGCTCAAGGCCACCTTGAAGGAACAACCGCGCGCCGTGGTCGGCGACACGCTGGACCCGCGCCTGACCGGTGCAACCTTCGTCGACCTGCCCGAATCGCTGCGCCAGGCCGGCATCAACGGCGTACTGGTCAGCGAAGTCGCACGCGGCAGCCGCGCCGCGCAATCGGGCCTGGCCGGTGGCGATGTGATTCTTGCAGCCAGCAGCGGTGCGTTCACCGACCTGGCCGGCTGGCGCGCCAGCTTCAGCCAGCGCCCGCCACAGCTGGTGCTGAGCATCCTGCGCGGCGGCAGCCAGCGCGGCCAATTGATGATGCGATGATGCCCAGGTGAGCATCGGGTTGCGGCGGCGTAACGTTGTTTACACCCCGCAACTGGTATTTGTTGAGTTCTGTTGCAACCGCGCGCCATCTGGCGCACCCGCTGAAACCAGGAGATCACGATGAGCCCCACCAATACCGAGAACATGAAGGACCACCTGGGCGAGGCTGGCGCACACCTGAAGTCCGCCGCTTCCGCCGCTGGCTCGGCCGTCAAGGGCGCTGCCGGTGCTGCCGGCGACGAACTGCGTCTGGGCAAGGCCAATCTGAAGGCCGAACTGTCTGACAGCGCGCTGTCGGGCCTGGCTGCTGCTGAACTGGGCGGTGCCGCCGCCAAGGAACAGGTCGACGCCTTGATGGACAAGGGCAAGGACTTGATGGACAGCGCCGCCGACCTCATCCGTGAGCGTCCGCTGGCCTCGTTCGGCGTGGCCTTCGCCGCTGGCTGGATCATCGCCAAGCTCGCCCGCAGCAACGACTGATCGGCGTGAGCGAAAACGCAACACCGCCCACTGGCGACGACACCACCCCGGGCCCCGCGCCCGGGCTGGAAGAAAGCATCCGCCAGGTTGGCGCCGCCGGCCGGCAGACGCTGGATTCGGCAGGCCACGCCGCACGTTCACTGCGGCGTCTGGTCTCGGCCGATTTTGCACTGGCCCGCAGCGCGTTTGGGCGGGCCCTGGCCTGGAGTGGCGTGGCCATCGTGTTCGGCGCATCGGCGTGGCTGCTGCTGGCCGCCACGCTGGTGGCCCTGCTGCAATACCTTGGCCTGTCCTTGTTCGTGTCGCTGCTGATCCCGACGGCGCTGAGCCTGGCGATCACCGGCTACGGCATCTGGCGGGTCTCGTATTTCTTCCATCACACCGGCATGCATGCCACACGCCGGCAGCTATCGCGGCTGGGTTTGTTCGATGAGCCCAACGGCGATGATCCCGACGCCGATGTGACGCTGCCAGGGGAGGAACAACGATGAATTTCGACGCCCTGCAGCGCCGGGTACGCCGTGCCGAGGCCGTGGTGCAGGTCCGCAACGAGGAAACCACCCAGCAATGGGAGCTGCTCAACCATACCTGGCGCAGCGCCTGGACCCCCGGCCGCATCATCGTGGTTGGGCTGGCCGGTGGTTTCTTGGCCGGCAAGCTGGAACCCGGCGGTGCCTTCAGTGGTGCGCGCTGGCTGCAGATGATCGGTTCGGTATCCGGACTGGTCGCCTCGGCGCAGGCCTCGGTGGCTTCGTTCGCCGCCGCAGCAGCGGGCATGGCCGCCAGCCATGCGGCCGATGCCGCAGATGAGGCTGGCGATGCGGCACACGCCGCCGCGCACAACGCTGCGCCAGCATCAGCCACTCCTGCCAACCCGGCGACGGCGGCCAATACGCCCAATCCTGTACCGCCGCGCGCCGCCGAAGCCGCCACGGAACTGTCAGAATCCTGAGCCGGGCGCGGCATCGCGCCGCGCCCTTCCGCCGGAGCCTCGCCCGCATGTCCGAGCCGTTGCCCGTAGCCGCCGCAGCCCCGGCCGACCCCACTGCGCCCCCACCACGTCCACGCGCGCCCGTTGCGCTGTTGGTGCTGGCAACGCTGGCGGTGGGCTATACCTTGTGGGCCGCGCAGGAGGTCATCCTGCCGGTACTGCTGGCGATGTTCTTCGCCCTGATCGGCAACCCCATCATCCGCCTGCTGCAGAAACTGCACCTGCCCCGCTTTCTAGGCGCGCTGCTGGTGCTGTCGGCCGGTTTGGCCGGCAGTGGCTTGCTGGCGGTGCAACTGGCCGGCCCGGCCAGTGAGTGGGTGCAGGAAGCCCCGCAGCAGATGCGGCAGATCTCGCGCCAGGTGCAGGACTTCGTCAAACCGGTGCAGCAGGCCAACCAGGCCGCCGAGAGCTTTGCGCGCGCGGCCGGTGGTGAAGGCAACCGCAAGGTGCAGGTGATCCGCACCCAGCTCGACGATCCTTACAAGGCGCTGGTGCGCACCCCCAAACTGGCGGCCTCGGCGTTGGCGGTGGTGCTGCTGGCGCTGTTTTTCATGATCTACGGTGAAAACCTGCAGCGGCACGTGATCGCGCTGCTGCCCAACCGTCAGCAGAAACGCTTCACCGCCGAAATCCTGCGCTCGATCGAACGCGAGATATCGCGCTACGTCCTCACCATCACGGTGATCAACATCGTCCTGGGTCTGGTGCTGGCCGGCATCCTGATGCTGCTTGGCATCGAAATGCCCGAGGCGCTGCTATGGGGCACGGTGGCGGCGCTGCTGAACTTCGCACCGTATGTGGGACCGCTGATCGGCATCGTGCTGATGCTGCTGATGGGCTTCGTCGAATTCCGGGACCCGTTCACCGCGTTGTTGCCGGCACTGGCCTATCTGGGCCTGCATACGCTGGAAGGGCAATTGATCACGCCTATCGTGCTCGGCCGCAGCATGGCGATTTCACCGCTGATGCTGATCCTGGCGCTGATGCTGTTCGGCTGGCTGTGGGGCATGGTCGGGCTGCTGCTGGCGGTGCCGCTGCTGGTCTGCGTGAAACTGGTGCTGAGCCGCGTGGACGGCATGCACGGCTGGGCCAAGCTGCTGGAATAGCGTCATCCACCCAAACATTTCAATAATCCTGAAGCCGGGGCGAGAGCTCCGGCCTCGTATCTTTTGTAGGAGCGGCGTCAGCCGCGAAGCTGATGGTGCTGAAGCAACCAGCACCTCTGCCAACTGACGATATACCTGCTTCGCGGCTGACGCCGCTCCTACAAAATCCTGCAGCCGGCATGCCCGATCGCGCTTCCCCGGGCCACACCCCCGACCGCCGACAGGCCCGGCTCACGGGCATGGCGTAAAATGACCGGATGAACTTCCCCGTACTTGCCATCACCCTCGATCTGGACGACACGCTGTGGCCGTTCGCTCCCATCGGCGCCCGCATCGACCAGGTGCTGCACGACTGGATGCTGCAACACAGCCCAGCCACCGCCAGCATGTACCCGGTGCAGGCCATGCGTGAACTGCGCGAACGCTCGTTCCGCGACAACCCGCAGCTGCACTACGACCTGAGCGCATTGCGCCGGCTGACCCTTGCCGAAGCGCTGGAAAAGAGCGGCGCAAGCATGGACCTGCTGGACCCGGCCTACGAAGCGTTCTACGCCGCACGCAACCAGGTCGAGTTCTATCCCGACGCCTTGGCTGCGCTACGCCGCATCGCCGCGCGCGTCCCGGTGGCGGCGGTGAGCAATGGCAACGCCGACCTGCAGCGCATCGGCATTGGCGAACTGTTCGCCTTCCAGCTGGGTTCGCGCGAACACGGTGCAGCCAAGCCGGACCCCAGCATTTTCCATGCCGCCTGCGAACGCCTCGGGGTTGAACACGCGCAGGTACTGCACGTCGGCGACCACGCCGAAATGGACGTGGCCGGCGCGATGCGCGCAGGCCTGCGCGGTTGCTGGATCAACCGCGAAGAACACACATGGACCCACAGCGAGCTGCAGCCCGACCTGCAGTTCGACACCCTGACCGGACTGGCCGACTGGCTGGATGCAGGCGCATCCACCCCGCAGCGCTGAGCCCACGGCCGCCATCAGACGATTCAGAGAACACCATGACCCCGATTACCGCTTATACCTCCGATTCCTCCAACGCCCTGCCGCTGTACGTGCTGGACCGCGATGGCTTTGCCGCATGGAAGGCGCAGCAGCCGGCCGCCGTGCAGGCATGGGCCAGCGCCCAGCAGTTCAACGCCGCGCCGCACAGCGTGCTGCTGCTGCCCGGTGACAACGGCATAGCCGGCGCGGTGCTGGGCGTTGGCGATCACGCCGATGCCTACGCCTATGCGCATGCACCGTTTGCGTTGCCGGCCGGCACCAGCTGGAAGGTTGCCAACGCGCTGGACGCCAGCAGCAGCGCCAATCTGCAGATCGGCTGGGGCCTGGGCGGCTACCGCTTCGACCGCTACCGCAAGCTGGCCCGCCCGGCCGCGCAGTTGCTGGCAACGCCGGCCGCCGAAGTGCTGGACGTGGTGACCGCCTGCCTGCGCGTGCGCGATTGGGTCAACACGCCCACCGAAGACATGGGCCCGCAGCAGCTGGAAGACGCCGCGCGCGAACTGGCCGACAGCCATGGCGGCGAGCTGGAAGTAATTGCCGGCGATGAGCTGCTGGAGATGAACTTCCCCACCATCCATGCAGTGGGCCGCGCCTCGCACCGCGCGCCGCGCCTGATCGTGCTGCGCTGGGGCACCGCCGGTGCGCCGCACCTGGCGCTGGTCGGCAAGGGCGTGTGCTTCGACACCGGCGGCCTGGACCTGAAGCCGGCCGATGGCATGCGCAACATGAAGAAGGACATGGGCGGCGCCGCACACGCCATCGCACTGGCAGGTCTGGTGATGGCGCAGCAGCTGCCGGTGCAGCTGACCCTGGTGGTAGCTGCTGTGGAAAATGCGGTGGGCCCGGATGCGTTCCGTCCCGGCGAAGTGATCACCACCCGCAAGGGCATCACGGTGGAGATCGACAACACCGACGCCGAGGGCCGGCTGGTGCTGTGCGACGCGCTGACCTACGTCAGCGAGCAGAACCCGCACACCATCCTCGATTTCGCCACCCTCACCGGTGCCGCGCGCATCGCGCTGGGCCCGGATCTGCCGGCGCTGTTCGCCAATGACGACACCCTGGCCAACCAGTGGCTGCAGGCCGGCGACAGCACCCGTGACCCGCTGTGGCGCATGCCGTTGTGGCGTCCGTATCTGCGTTACCTCAACAGCGGCATCGCCGACCTGGCCAACGCCGGCTCGCGCATGGCCGGCTCGGTAACCGCAGCGCTGTACCTGGAGCGCTTCATCAACGAAGGCCAGGTGTGGGCGCATCTGGACGTGTACGCCTGGAACGACGGCGAACGCCCGGGCCGCCCGGCCGGTGGCGAAGCACTGGCGCTGCGTTCGGCGTGGTCGATGTTGAAGGTGCGCTACAGCGCCTGAGCCAGGCGCTTGTACCCCCTCCCTTGCGCGTAGCGCAGGGGAGGGTTGGGGAGGGGTGAGCTTTTGCGTTTGATCTACGCTTGAAGCTTGCCGCGCTTGGCTTGATGTGATTGCCTTGAAGCAACGGCCGAAGCACCCCTCCCCAACCCTCCCCTTGCCTATGGCAAAGGGAGGGAGCTGATCATCAAGCCTTCAAGGCTGCCAGCGACTCGGCCTGCAGCCGCTCGTAGATCGCGAACTCATCGCTGACCGTCGCGCCCAGGGCCTGCTCGAAGGCATCACGGTTGGCACGCGCGGCATACGCACGCTGCTCGCCGCCGCCCAGATTGGACTGGAAAATACCCGCCGCACTCACCGGCAGGAAATCCTCGTAGATGATCGGATCGGCATTGACCAGGCCGCGCTCGATCAATACTTCCGCCGGCAACGCACGCGTATCCGCATCAGCCGCAAGACCGGCATCGGTCAGGCTGTAACGGTAATAGCCCAGGCCTTCGCGGCGCAGCGTTGCATGCTCATCCGGGAACGCGGCAAACGCGTCCTGCAGGCGCTGCGTGTAGTCACCACCGGCGCTGCCTTCGCCACCACGCGCCTGCGCAAGCAAGGCGTCATACAGATCGCGGCCCTTTGGCGTGAGCGCCAGCCCGCGCTGCTCGATTTCGCCAAAGCGTGCGGTATGGGTACCGGCTTCGTTGTCGGCACCGGAGGGGAAATGCACCATTTCCTCCAGCGCCTTGAAGCTGGTCTGGCGCAGCAGGATGGCGCAGTTGCGGCGCGGCGGGCCTTCAATCACCGCCTTTGCGGCAAGCCCACGCGCGTGCATCGCCGCCTGCGCGGCATCGATGTCCAACGTGCGCGGGGTGAGGTGGTTGATATGCGGGCCACGGAAACTGACAACGTCCGCCACCAGGCGATGCGCGCCGTGCAGGGCGTGATACGTCTCCAGCGACACCGTGGCCTCGTTGTGCCAACGGAAGGTTTCCAGCGACTCAACGACGAAGCGCCAAGCATCGTCTTCGCTCAGGCCACCCTCGCGCTCGCACTGCTCGATCAGCTGCAGCGCACCGGCGGTGAAGATGTTGCGGCGGGCCAGGATCTCGGCGGCCTGCGCGCGCAATGCCGCGTCTTCGATCAACTCCAGCCGCAGCAGCGAGGTGAACACGCGGAACGGGTTGCGGTTCAAGGACTCGCCATCCACCGGCCGGAACGCGGTGGAATGCACCGGCACGCCGGCCACCGACAAATCGTAGTAACCCACCGGATGCATGCCCATCACCGCAAACAGGCGGCCAAGCGTGGCCAGCTCCTGCGCGGTGCCGACGCGGATCGCCCCGTGGCGCTCCACGTCCAGGCGTTCGCGCTCGCCGCTGCGCTGCATCTGCGCGGCCAGTTCCGGCTGCGCGGCGAGGACGTCGGCGTTGATCGCGCCAACCAGTTCCACCAGCGTGCCGTACAACGGCACTTCGGTGCGGTACATATGCGACATCGCCTGCGAGAACAGGCTGCGGATGTGATCGGGCGAAACGAAACGGTCGGCGGTCATGACAAAGCACTTTGACGCGAAATCGAAGGATCGCCATTTTCGCCCGGAATCGACCGCGACGCCTATGCCCTCAGCAGCAAATGCGGCCGCCGTTTACTCCCCGGCGTCCTTGCGTGCCGCTGCCTCGCGCTGGGCGCGGTCGCCGAGCTGGCGCTGCAACAGCGGATCCAGCGTTATCGGCCGGTCCCAGTGGTCGAAACTGGCGACGATGGCGTGGCGCAGGGCACGCCAGCGCAGGTTGTCCGGTGGCGGTTGCAGGCCCGCCAACACCTCTTTCCAGCTGGCATCGGGCTGCTGTGCGCGCGCCTTCACCGCCGGGCGGCAGTTGCTGCCGCTGAGCCGGCCCCAGAAGCAGGCCAGATAGACATCGCCAGGCTTCCAGCCGTGGTCCTGCAGCAAAGCCTGCACATAGCCCGGGCGGGCACCGGCATAGCGCGCCAGTTCGTCCACAAACGCTTCCGGATAACGCGCGGCATAGGCGTTGATATCGGCCAGCTGCCGGTCAACCCAGGCATCGCCGGTGGCCGGCGCATAGGCCTCGGCCACCGCTGCCGGCACCGGCTGTTGGGCCAGTGCCGGGAATGCCAGCACGGCAGTGCTCAGCAAACCCAGCCGCAGCAGCAATGCCGCACGCCGCGTGGTTGGCCGCCAGCCTGCCGTTGTCACCTCAGCCGCCTTGCGCCGCTGCAGCCTGCGCGGCGACAGCACGTACCGCTTCGGGCCACTGGTGGGCGGTATCGGCGTGATGCAGCCGCGGTTCGTCGGCGGAAACACCGTGCTCGGCTTCATGTGCCCAGGTCATCGCGTACGGGGTATGGATGCCCCAGCCACCCAGCCCCAGCACCGGCTCGATATCCGAGCGCAGCGAGTTGCCGACCATCACGAAGCGCTCGGCCGGCATGTTGAACTCGGCCAGCACCTTGGCATAGGTGCCGGGGTCCTTTTCCGAGACGATCTCGATGCGCGGGAACAGATCCAGCAGGCCGGAACGCTCGATCTTCTGCTCCTGGTGGAACAGATCGCCCTTGGTGATCAGCACCACCGGGAATTCGGCGGCAATCGCTGCCACGGCGTCGCGGACGCCATCAATGACATCGACCGGATGCTCCAGGGTGCGGCGGCCGATCTCGACGATCTGGCGCAGGTCATGCGCGGAAATCTTCTCGTCGGTGAGTTCGATCGCTGCTTCCAGCATCGACAAGGTCATGCCCTTGGCGCCATAGCCGAATACGGCCAGATTGCGCCGCTGCACCTTGAGCAGATGCTGGGCGGTGCCGGCATCGTGCAGGTCGATGTAACTGCTCAGGATCAGGCCGAATTCGTGCTCGGCCTTCTGGTAATAGTCTTCGCTCTTCCAGAGCGTGTCATCGCCGTCGAAGCCAACCAGGCCGATGGCGGAAGGGGAGGTCTGCGTGTTCATGCCGCACAGGATAGCAATCTGTCCCGCAGTGAATAGGGGATTGCTCTGGGAAGGCCCCGATTGGTCAGTTGGATTGGCCGGTGGGGCAAAGCGCGAGGGCTTTCAGTTAAGGCGAAGATCAACTGCTAAAGCACCCCTCCCCGGCCCTCCCCTGCGCCAGGCGCAAGGGAGGGGGCAAAGCCGGCGCTGCGCGCGAAAGCCATCATCGTGCGAGATCAGCCCCCTCCCTTGCGCCTGGCGCAGGGGAGGGTTGGGGAGGGGTGCTCCTGAAGCTCCTCCATCAATCCGGATTACTTCTTCTGTGCAGCTGCATACGCCCGGTATTCCTCAGGCGTCAGCTTGCCATCCTTGTCGGCATCGGCCTGGTCGAACACCTGTGCCAAGCCGGCATTGGCCTGCGATTCGGTCTTGGTGATGGCGCCATCACCATCGGCATCCACATCAGCCCAGCTCTGGCCACCACCTGCCGCTGCCGATGCCTTGGCCGCGCTGCTCGATGCACTGGCTGCAGCGTTCTGCGCCTGATCAGCCGAATCCTGTGCCTGCGCGGCCTGGGCCTGTGCAGCGGCGGCCTGATCCTGTGCATCCTGCGCCATGGCCGGCAATGCAAGCGCGGAACCTACGATGGCAACCAGGGCGAACAGCGGAGTGCGATTACGAACGGTCATCAGGTCTTCCTCGTGTGTTGGCAAAAGCGCGGAAATTCCGCACACCCCAACCCTGACAAGCTGCGACTGAATCGTTCGTACCCCATAAAACAGCGGACAACATCCTGTTAACCACTTGCGCCAGTTCAGCGGTTACCGCCGACGTTAGCCATGCATGAAACGAACGTAAGCCGATGATTAGAGCGTTCCATCCACCGCCACTATCGCCGCACATCTCGCCGTTCAAGCACCATCGGTGGCATCAGCCAGCGGTTGCCGCGAACTGAACAGCAACCAACCCAGGCCAACTCCCACAGCCACACCGATCAACTCAAGCAGCACGCGCGTGCCCAACTGGTCCGGGTCATGGATCGAAGCCAGCGCCAATTTGGCGTACAGCGGCGACTGCAGATTGATCATCCCCAGCGAGAACAGTTTCCAGCTATCCACACCGGCTGCGATGGCCGCCGCTATCAACGCGGCATAGGCGATGGCATGACCATGCCGCAGCCCGGTGCGGCGGCAGACCTGCCACCACAGCGCGAACACCACAAAGCCAATGGCCAGGGCGATCAAACCCGCCTCAAGCGAGCCCAGCAGGCCGTAATGCAGAACCAGATTCATGGGCGCAGCGCGGTCCATTCGAGGGACTGCAGTCTAACCGCCCCTGTGCCGGCTAACGCACCGGGAAGTCGTACGCCGTGGTCGGCGTGGGCTCGGGCTTGAAGGTGTAATGCCACCATTCCATCGGATAGTTGGCAAACCCCTGCGCCTGCATGGCGTCCAGCAGCAGTTGCCGGTTCTGCTTTTGCGCCGCGCTGATATCGGGATTGGCGGTATGCGCGAGCACATCGAAGCGATCGAAACCGGTGCCCATGTCCATTGCAGCGCAGGGCCCGTTGCGGCAGTCCAGCACGCCAAGGTCCACCGTGGCCGCGCGGCTGTGGCCGGAGGTCTCGGCGATATACCCGTCCAGCAGCCGGCTCTTGTCGATATTGGGGTAATAGCGCTGCTTGGCGAGCTGATCCTTGCCGTCGTGCACCCAGGCAACAAAGGACGTCACCGAATGCACCGGCCGGTAGCAGTCGAAAACCTGCAGGCGGTAGCCCTGTGCACGCAGGCCGCGCTGCACACGTGCCAGCGCCTGGGCAACCGGCTGCAGCAGATAGCAACGCGGCGCTTCGTAACCCGGCACGATGCGGCCGGTGAAGTTGTCGGTGCCGGCGTAGCGGATGTCCAGCGCGATATCCGGCGCCAGCGTGGTGACGTCGACGATGCCGGCCTGGGCAGGTGTTCTTGCTGCAGACACCTGCACTTGCTGAGCAAGCGCGTTCAATGGCAACAGCGCCAGCAACAACGGTAGCGATCTAGCGGCAATCGCCACGGCGTTGGAATTCCAGATCAGGGTAGTCATAGCTGAAGTCGATATCCGGGTCGATGGCGCGTAGTTGCAGCCGTGGTTGTTGCGCGTCGCCGGAGAACTCCAGCCACGCATCGGCATCTTCACCCAATCCCTGCCAGGCCACATACCAGCGCTCACCTGCGCGCATCACCTGCCCGGTCATACGCGGTGACTTGACCGAGGCAAACTGCAGCTTGCCATCGCGTGGGCACACGGACACCTCGCCAAACCATGGGTCCTGCCAGATACCGGCTTTGTCGCCGAACTCCGCCGGCGTGGCGGCACGCGCCGCCGGCAAGGCCGGGCGCACGTGACCGGCCGAGCGTCGCTGCGCGGCCGCTTCGTCGATCAACCGAGCGTAATGCAGCACATCCTGGTTTGCGGCCGCTGCGGTGTAATGCTTGAGCATGGCCTGCATCAGCGCGGTACGTGCGTCTTCGCCCTCACCGTTGATCAGGATCACAACACCGGTCCTGCGGTCGGGCAGCAGGGCCAACGAGGAATACATGCCAGACAGGGTGCCGGTGTGGGCGACCTTCCATTGCCCATCCATATCCGACAGACGCCAGCCATAGCCATAAGCGTAGAAGTGCGTGTTGTCCCAGTCGCGCAGGCGCTGGCTGATCGGCATCGGCATATGCGCCGTCCACAATGCGCGACGCTGGGTGGCATCCAGCCAGCCCGGTGCCCGCGCCGGATCCAGCAACACCTGCATCCAGCGAAGCATGTCATTGAGGCTGCAGCGCACACCGCCAGCGGCCATCGATGGAAAATCGCTGACCTGGGCCGGATCACGCTCGGCGGCGATATTGCGCCTGCCATCACGCTGATGCGGCTGGGCGATATTGCCAAGCGCCGCCGGTGACCACGCGCCTACCTGGCAGCGTTGCATGCCCAACGGCTGGAAGATTTCCTCGCGCACCAGCTGCGCGTATGGCTTGCCACCAGCAGCAGCGGCGACTTCGCCGGCAACCACATACATGAGGTTGTCGTAGGCGTACTCACTGCGGAAGCTGCCGGTCGGCTTCAGATGCGCCAAGCCGGCAATGATGTCATTGCGATTAAAGTTGTTTGGTTCTGGCCACAGCATCAGATCACCAGCGCCCAAGCCGAGGCCGCTGTTGTGGATGAGCAGATCACGCACCTGCATGTTGCGCGTCACCCACGGGTCCTGCATGCGGAATTGCGGCAGATGCCGGGTGACCTGGTCGTCCCAACGCAGCTTGCCGGCCTGCACCAGCCGCGCCAGCACTGCCGCCGTCATCGCCTTGGTATTGGAGGCGATCTTGAACAGGCTGTCGTCATTGATTGCCGCGCCCTGCCCTGCAACCAGCTCACCGCGCGTACCGCGATAGACAAGCTTGCCGTCCTCGATCACGCCCATGGCGATACCGGGCAGCTGGTAATGCTGCACAGCCTGATCGAGCAGGGCGTCGAAGGGCGCGCTACCCGCATTCTCCGCAGCCACTGCCTGCGTTGTTCCACCCAATGCGACGCTTGCGGCGAACAACCAGATCCTCAATCCCACGATCACTCCTCCCAAAAGCGAACGGCCCGCCGAAGCGGGCCGTTCTTACAAGCTACATCAGAAGTTCCAGTTGACCATCAGCTGCGCATAGCGCGGTGCCTGCCAACGTGTCCCGGTACCGAAGGTGTCGCGCATGACACCCGGCTGACCTTCGTAACGGGCAGCCACGTTGATCACTTCCTGGGTATTGATCAGGTTGTAAACCGACAGGCTGGCCTTCAGGTCAATACCTTCGACCGGCAACGTCCAGGTGACGGTAGCTCCCAGGTTGTAGGTCCACGGCATGCGGCCGAAGTCACCGCGCGGCGAGTAACGGTATACGCGGTCCTGCCACGCGCCACTGCACTTGTCCACGCACAGCCAGCCGGTACCGCCACCACTGCCGGTGCTCGTGTAGCTGGCCACTGCGGTGTTCTCATCCGGCCAGGTCACACCGAATGCAGTGATCGGACCACCGGACAGTGCCGTGAACGTACTGCCAAACGACCACATTTCATTGAGCTTGTAGCTGGCACGCAGCTTGATCTGGTGACGATGGTCGTTGAACAGATCGCCATAGCGCTGGTTGTTGGCGGGGTGATCCCAATGCTGGACCATGCCGGTATCGGCGTAGTTGGTATCCGAGTTGACCGGACCTTCGTGGTTGCCCGAGGACTTGGACCACAGGTAGGACGCGTTGAACGCCCACTTGTCATCCCACGCACGATCGATCTGGACCTCGATCGACTTGTAGGTACGCTTGGGCTTGGAGTAACCGACGATTTCCTCGCTGCCGGCCTTGATGTAGCCCTCCTTGGAGGTATCGATCGTGACCCAACCGTCCTCAGCACAACCCTGCGCCTTGGTGCCCCACAGGGTCAGCTTGTCACCCGGATTGGCGATCGGCCAGAGATTGCCATGTCGCTTTCCGCACAGCGCATTGATGCGCATGTCATCCATCGCATTGGGCATGCGCCGGTAAGTACCGGTGACACCCCACGACCACGCCTGGTTGATCATCGTCTGGAAGCCGAGGATTGCCTCGTCCTGGTAGACCGCATCCAGATCGCGGTCCACGCTTTGACGCAGATCCTGTACGGCGATGTTCTGGGACTGATCAACCGGGCCGATCTGTGCACCGACGATAGGCGCCATGTACGGCGCGCCGGTGACGGGGTTGGCCTGCTGATTCCAGCCATCCAGCGCATAGTAGGTGTACTCGTCCAGCAGGCCACCGGCAAAGTTGTAGCTCAGGATGCTCGGGATTGGCATGTAGTAGCGGCCAAGGTTACCGAACAGCTTGGTGCTGCCGTCACCCTTCATATCCCACGAGAAGCCCAGACGCGGCGAGAACAGATTGTCCTGCTTGGTGAACGTGGTGCCCACCGTGGTCATGTTCTCGAAATTATCCATGCGCACGCCGAGGTTCAGCATCAGGTGCGGGGTGACGTTCCAGTTGTCTTCAAGATAGAAAGCGCTGGCCTTGATATCGAACACGCCACCATCTGCGCGCTCACGTGCACGCAGGATGGCGTTGACGCCGCCCGGGACCACCGCGCCGTTATCAAGCAGATTGCCCGGCTTGGTGCCGTAGGCGGTGTAGTACTTGCGGGTAGGCCCTGGGTACTTCGTCTTGCGGTCAGTGGTCATCAGCTCGTGATCCCAACCAAAGCGCAGCTGGTGGTCACCCAATACCCACTCGAAATCCAACCGCTTGGCGATGCGCTCATCTTCATGATCGACGACCGTGCCACCCGGATGGCAGCCCAGCACCGGGCTGCCCATCGCCCGATAGGTGGCGCCATAGCTGGCGTTCTCATAGGTGACGTAGTCGCACAATGCATCGGCCGGTGAGCGGTTGTAGCTGCTGCTGCGGTTGATGCCGTACATCGCCTTGGCAGTGAAATTGTCACCGAAATGACCGGTATAGGTCACCGAACCGCTGGTGCCGCCGCTGGAAGCGGTGGATTGGCTTGGAGCGCCGCTGCCGATGGTCGAGCTGGCGAAATCGTAGGTGTAGATATCAGAATCAACATCACCCTTGTCGGAGAACGCCATCAACTCCAGAAGGTGGTTGTCACTGATATTCCAATCCAGCTTGGTGCCCCAGAAACCATTGTTCGACTCGGCCTTGGTCCAGCTGTTACCTGCAGCATTGGTATTGCCGGAGTTGGTATCCCGCTGCTCATACATGGCAAACAGGAACAACTTGTCCTTGATCAGCGGACCGGACGCCCAGCCGTTGGTCTTGGTGAAGCTGCGACTATCATGGCTGGACCGGACATTGGTCCTGCCATCCTTGTAGTAGTGATCATCCGCTTTCGAGCGGAACGCAGACGGTTCAAAAGTGACCGACACGCCACCCTTGAGCTCGTTGCTGCCCGAACGGCTGACCGCATTGATCACACCACCTGTGGAACGACCGAACTCAGCCGAATAGCCGCCGGTCTTGATCTGGAATTCTTCAAAGAATGCGAACGGTGCGCTGGAGAAACTCTGCCGCTTGTAGAAATCGGTAACGTTCAAGCCGTTGATGAAGATCGAGTTCTCGGCCACCGAGGAGCCGCCGAACGAGATGCCTCCAAACGACGAATTACCAGCGATCACACCGGGCGCCAGCATCGCCACCGAGGACAGATCCTGCGGCACCGGCATGCGCGCGAGGTCTTCGCGATTGATATTGAACGAGGACTCGGTGGAGTAGACATCCACGCGATTGACAATCCTCGAACCAACAACCTGCACCGAATCCAGGTTTACCGCATTGCCCGAGCTACCCCCACCCAGGTTGACGCTGGTAGTGCCACCCAGCGACACATTGACCGCCACCGGCTCCTTGTCGACTTCCCCGTCCCGCTTGACCTGCAGGCTGTAATCGCCCACCGGCAACTGGCTCAGACGATAAGAACCATCGCTGCCGACGGTGACGCTGCGGGTCAAACCCGTTGCTTTATTTACGACGGTGATCTGGTCACCGGAGTTTGCACGGCCGGCAATCGCACCGTTCGCACTTTGTGCCATCACGCTTGGCGCGATGACGCCAAGACAGGCACCCAATGCGACGGTCAGTGCCGCCCTTTTCAACATTTTCCTGTTCATCCCCTGCTCTCTCCTGCAGATGTAGATCGGTAAGTAAGACAACGGTTACGACGTTCTATTACTTGGACTCCGGCGCCAAGATCTCGGTCTCGAAGTCGTATTGCCACTGGTTGAAGTAAAGGTTCCCCCCTTCCCACTCAACCTCACCTCGTTGCAGATCAACGGTCTCCGAACGGAAGTGCTGCTTGGCAGGCACGAACGCGCGTGAGTAGTCATCGTTGAACGCGATGCGGTAGGCATCCAGCCCGCCGAAATAGAAATTGCGCTGCGCCGGAAGCTCGCTGTTCAGTGCGCCGGTGCTTACATCCATCGGCACCCAGCCGTAGGGCGCAAGATAGAGCGCGCCCCAATCGTGCAGATTGTTGTAGCCGACCTCGTTGTCCGAATAGACCATACCCGACTGCCAGCGCGCCGGAATGCCGTTCATGCGCAGCAGCGAGATCAGCAGCAAGGTCTGCTGGCCGCAATCGGCGTGACCGGCGTGCAGCGCGTAGTCGGAAATATTGCTGATCGTCGAGTATTCGCGGGCGCCGCCCCAGGGAATCGCATCCACCGCGTCGAACAACTTCTTGGCCACACGATACGGATTGGTTTCATTGCCCACCGCCTTGCGCGAGAACTCACGCATGGCCGGAGTGAACACCACATGCGGTGCGCGTTCGGCCAGGTAGGGCGCAAGCGCCGGGTCTCGCGGCGTTGGCAGTACCTTGTCCGGGTCGATGATGAAACGACGCGCGGAGATCGTCAGCTCATAGCTGACCGAAAACTCGGTCGGCGTGCCGGCAACGGCCTTGCGTTCCAGATAGGCGGTGCGTTGCAGCGTGTCTTCCGGCGCGACCTGCGCGCCCTGCGGCACGCTGGCCAGCCATTGGATGTTCTCCTGCTGGCCGGGGATGGACCGCGGATACGGCAGCCATGCGCGCACGGTCTGCCCGGCAGGTACCGCGTCGGCTTCGACCTTGATCGATTGGGTCACGCGCACCCGACGCGGAGTAATGCTGGTCTGGCCGCTCTGCTCCGAGGCCTTGATCACCTCGACATGGTGCTTGCCCAGCCGCTCGTACGGGCCGGGGCGGGAAACACGCTTGTCCAGCGGCCGGCGGTTGGACGCCTCGGCACTGAACAGGAATAGATTATTTGGCGCGCGCTTGAACCAGCGACGCTGACCATCGATGTCCAGGTGCTCGATCAGCCCGGCGGCATCCCAGGCGGCGAACTCTTCATCGCGCAGGTCCGGCACCGATTTGCGTACGGCAGCCTTGGCCTGGGCTTCGTCGAGGGTGAAATCCAGACGGATGCGGCGCATGCGTTCGCGCTGGAACAGGTAGGACGCGCGGGTATCGGCGTCCACGCCAGGTGCAGCCAAGGCCTTGTCGATCTCAGCCTGGGCTCCGGCAAAATCGCCACGGTCCACGCGTGCCGCAAGCTCGGGCAATGGCTTGGCGGGCGCCTCGGCGGCATGGACGGTACAGGCCATGCCCATGCACAAGGCAGTGGCGAGGACCTTGCGGGCGAACGGTACGCGGGCAAAGCGGGCAGAATCGGCGTTTGATGCCACGGCAACACTTCCACGTGCGGGGTGGTTAACGCTGTTTAACACGCACCCGGTACACGGTCAATAATTTATTCTTGCTTTCGTCGGAGAAAGGAATAAATATTCCAGAGCATCAACGAGGGGAACTCTCAATGCCTGCTTTGCCGCCGCTGTCGCAGCGCCGACGTCTCGCCCCGCTTGCGCGGGCCTTGATCCTTGCCACAGCGCTGTGCGCCGGGCCGGTTTTCGCCTTGTCGCCGCCACCTGCGGCCACTCCGGTGCCCGGCTATGCCGGCATCATCGGCCTGCAACCGGACCTGCTGGCGCCGCAACCGTGGATCGCCGCGCTGCCCAACGCCGATGCGGTGATCCTGGACCGGGCCGCAATCGACGCGCAGAACGCGCACATGCGCCAGCTCGATGCCTCCATCATCGACCTGCACACGCTGCCGGCGCTACTGCCACAAGTATGGGTGCGCGAGCAGATCGGCAAGATTTCGCGCGCGCCCAGCCGCACCCTGTATGACGTCAAGGGTCGCGAGGTCGGCGCCGCCCAGTTGCAGGCGGTTACCGCCAACCTCGGTCTGGACGCGGTTCCGGCCAGCCGCCCGATCCAATACGGGCTGGTCGTGCACCGCGCCGCGCTGCGCGCCTTCCCCACCGAGCTGCGCGTGTTCAGCAGCCAGGGCGATACCGATATTGACCGCTTCCAGGAGTCGGCGCTGTTTCCCGGCGACGCGGTGGCGGTGCTGCATGAAAGCGCCGACGGCAAGTGGGTATTCGTTGCCAGCGAGCGCTATGCAGCGTGGATGGAGAAGCGCTTCGTCGGCGTCGGCAGCGCCGAGCAGGTGTTCGGCTACGGCGCCAAGGGGCCGTACCGGGTAATCACCGCCGGCAAGGCTTTCACCGCGCATACGCCGGAAGAACCGCGCGTCTCCGACCTGCAGCTGGAAATGGGCGTGCGCGTGCCGGTACTGGCTGATTGGCCGGTGATGGATCCGGTCAATGGCCAGCAGGCCCACGCCGGCCATGTGATCCAGCTGCCGGTGCGCAACGACGATGGCAGCCTGGCGTTGGTGCCGGCGCTGCTGCCGCGTTCGCAGGAATCGGCCAGCGACTACCTGCCGCTGACCCAGGCCAACCTGATCACCCAGGCCTTCAAGTTCCTCGGCGAGCGCTATGGCTGGGGCCATTCCTACGACACCCGCGATTGCAGCGGCTTCGTCTCGGAGATCTACCGCAGCTTCGGCGTACTGCTGCCGCGCAATACCAGCGCGCAGGCAATCAGCCCGGCCTTGAACCGCGTGGCGTTCACCGACAAGGACAGCAAGGCCAAGCGCAATGACGCCATCGCCAAGCTGCAGGTCGGCGACCTGATCTACATCCCCGGCCACGTGATGATGATGCTCGGTCAGGTCAATGGCATGACCTGGGTTATCCACGATACTTCCGGTGGCAGCTGGTTCGACGCCAGCGGCAAGCGAGTGCATGCCAGCCTCAACGGCGTATCGATGACCCCGCTGCAGCCGATGATGGCCAGCGACACCGCCAGCTACATCGACCGCATGACCAACATCCAGCGCATCCGCCTGCAAGACACCAAATGAAGATCACCGATATCGAATTGGGCATGCTCCGCGTGCCGTTGAAAACCCCGTTCAAGACCGCGTTGCGCACCGTGGAAACGGTGGAAGACATCGTGGTGATGGTACGCACCGACAGCGGCAACACCGGTTACGGCGAGGCCCCGGCCACGGCGGTGATCACCGGCGATACGCACGGCTCGATCATCGAAGCCATCAACAGCTTCATCAAGCCGCGCCTGATCGGCGAGGACATCAGCAACCTCAACCGCATCTGCGGCTTGATCCAGACCTCGCTTGAGCGCAACACCAGCGCCAAGGCGGCGGTGGAAATCGCCATCTACGATCTGTGGGCACAGCTGCACGGGGCACCGCTGTACCAGATGCTGGGCGGCGGCGATCCGGTGATCACCACCGACATCACCATCAGCGTGGATTACATCGACAAGATGGTGGCCGATTCGCTGTCCGCACTGGACCGTGGCTTCGAGTCGCTGAAGATCAAGGTGGGCAAGGACATCGGCCTGGACATCGAGCGGGTCAAGGCCATCCACGCCGCCGTCGAAGGCCGTGCATTGTTGCGCCTGGACGCGAACCAGGGCTGGACCGCCAAGCAGGCGGTGTATGCGATGAGCGTGCTGGAAAACGCCGGCGTGGTACTGGAGCTGCTGGAGCAGCCGGTGAAGGCGGCGGACATCGCCGGCATGAAGTACGTCACCGAGCGCGTCAACACACCGGTGATGGCCGATGAAAGCGTGTTCAGCCCGCACCAGGTGTTTGACCTGATCCAACAGGGTGCAGCCGACATCATCAACATCAAGCTGATGAAGACCGGCGGCATTTCCAATGCCATCAAGATCGCTGATATCGCCTCGTTGTACGGCGTGCCGTGCATGATCGGCTGCATGCTGGAATCCAGCATCAGTGTGGCGGCGGCGGTACACCTGGGCGTGGCCAAGTCGGGCGCGATCAGCAAGGTGGATCTGGATGGCCCCTCGTTGAGCCAGTTCAATCCGGTGGTAGGCGGGGTGATCTTCAACGAATCGGAGATCAGCATCACCGACGCGCCGGGCCTGGGCATCATCGAGGTACGCGGGCTGGAGATGATCAAGCCGTGATCACGCAGGCGGCAACCGTTCTCTCCCCGGTTGCCGCCGCCGTGGTCGCGCATGCGGGGCGAACTGAAACAGCGCCGGCAATGCCCGGCGCTGTTTTGTTTTGGGGAGCTGCCCAGCCTTCAGCATCTGCTCCTGCTCTAGCCCCCTCCCTTGCGCGCAGCGCAGGGGAGGGTTGGGGAGGGGTAGTTTTTGCTCCTGCCGTTGCTGTTGCCGTTGCCGTTGCCGTTGCCGTTGTTCCAGCTTTTGCTCCACCGGGTCCCCTTCCGCAGCGACGGAGCCGACGGACAAGACCCCGCAGGGGCGGCGTGCATGGATGCACGTCGTTTTTCGACGAGACAGGGACGTCTCGCCGAAAAATCCCGGCGGCGGAGTGGACCCGCGGCGCGCAGCGGCGTGGGCGCGGAGGCAGGGTGTGCTTTCTTTGGGCCACCTTTCTTTGCACAAGCAAAGAAAGGTGTGCTCGCGCCCCGAAGGGG
>NZ_JBRRBO010000027.1:0-57313 GCF_056756175.1 Stenotrophomonas sp. STEN240
CTTTTAGGCACTGCCGGGAAAGCTTCTGCCGAGCATGGCTCGGCACTACAAGCCCCTCTCCCGCTTGCGGGAGAGGGGTTGGGGTGAGGGGAGCTTTTGAGGCTTTACCGCAAACGCTTCTGCCGAGCATGGCTCGGCACTACAAGCCCCTCTCCCTTTTCGGAAGAGGGGTTGAGAGAAGAGGGGGCTGTCGCTTTACCACCAGCAGGTTATCCTCGCCCTCCAGGCCGAACCGAAGACGCTACCGTGTCCCCCCGAATCGCATTCCTTGCCAGTGCCGTCGAGTCCGCCCAGCAGGCCCGTGTCGCCTTGGCTGCCCGTTATGGCGACCATGACCCAGACGAGGCCGACGTGATCTGCCCTCTGGGTGGTGATGGCTTCATGCTGCAGACCCTGCATCGCCATGGCAGCAAAGGCAAGCCGGTATTCGGCATGAAACTGGGCACCGTCGGCTTCCTGATGAACCATCATCGCGAAGACGACCTGATCCAACGCCTGGCTCTGGCCGAACCGGCGCACCTGCGCCCGCTGGAAATGATCGCGCTGACCGAGTCGGGTACCACCACCGGCTCGCTGGCCTACAACGATGTGTCGATGCTGCGGCAGACCCGCCAGGCTGCGCATATCGGCATCGATCTCAATGGCCAGCAGCGCGTGGAAGAGCTGATCTGCGACGGCGTGCTGGTGTCCACTCCTGCCGGCAGCACGGCGTACAACTACTCTGCGCACGGCCCGATCCTGCCGCTGGGCTCCAATACCATCGCCCTGACGCCCTTGGCGCCTTACCGTCCGCGCCGCTGGCGGGGGGCCATCCTCAAGGCTGAGACCGAAGTGCGCTTCCGCGTGCTCGATCCCTACAAGCGCCCGGTCAGTGTCACCGCCGATTCACACGAAACCCGCGACGTGGTGGAAGTGACCATCCGCGAGTCGCGGGAGCGTCAGGTGACCCTGCTGTTCGACCCCGAACACAACCTCGAAGAGCGCATCCTCAGTGAGCAGTTCATGGTGTGAGGGCAGGCCGGTGCGCTCGGCAATGCGCCGTTTGGGTGCGGTGGCGGCGCTTGCAGGTAGACTGGGCCCCGTTCCTTGATCGCATTGGGTTCATCGTCCATGGGTGACAACACTCCCCGGCTTCTCACCGTCGCGGTTACTTCGCGCGCATTGTTCGATCTTGAAGAAGGCCATGCCTTGTTCGAACGCGAAGGTCTGGAGGCTTATGCCGCCTACCAGCGGGCGCACGAAGACGATGTGCTCAAGCCCGGTGTCGCCTTTCCGGTAGTGCGCAAGCTGCTGGCGCTCAATGATGGGGCGCCGGTGGAAACCCCGCGTGTGGAAGTGATCCTGTTGTCGCGCAACTCGGCCGACACCGGCCTGCGTATCTTCAATTCCATCCAGCATTACAAGTTGGATATCGTGCGCGCTACCTTCACCGCCGGCGAGCCGACCTGGCCATACGTCAAACCGTTTGGCACGGACCTGTTCCTGTCGGCCAATCCTGATTCGGTGCGGCGCGCCCTGGTAAACGGCATCGCTGCCGCCACCATCCTGCCGCAGAGCGCGCAGGAAGTTGCTGCGGCATCGGCAGCCGCCACCGACACCGGTCGTTCAAAAACCCAGCTGCGCATTGCCTTCGACGGTGATGCGGTGATTTTCGGGGACGAAAGCGAGCGTATCTCGCGCGAGCAGGGCGTCGAGGCTTTTGGTCGGCATGAGCGTGAGCGCGCGCATGAGCCACTCAGCGGTGGTCCATTCCGCAACTTCCTGTCAGCACTGCATGCCTTGCAGGCAGCGTTCCCGGCCGGCGAAGCCGCACCGATCCGCACCGCGCTGGTGACGGCACGTTCGGCGCCCGCGCATGAGCGCGTGATCCGCACGCTGCGCGAGTGGGGCGTGCGTCTTGACGAAGCCTTGTTCCTCGGCGGCCGCCACAAAGGCCCGTTCCTGGAAGCCTTCGGTGCCGATATTTTCTTTGACGACTCACAGCACAACATCGACAGCGCGCGTCAGCACGTAGCTGCCGGGCATGTGCCGCATGGTGTGGCGAATCCGGATTGATCCAACCTGCCTTTTGTAGGAGCGGCGTCAGCCGCGAAACCACCGATATTTCCGGCGGGCGTTGTCTGCAATTGCAGACAACATGTATCTGGTCCTTTCGCCAGCTTCGCGGCTGACGCCGCTCCTACAAAAGCCAGCAGGCTTGCAGCCATGCATCCAGCGCATGCTAGGATGAAGACGCTTTCGCGGGTTCCTACCTGAACCAGCGGCAATCCTGCCGCGCCCTGATCTGCACGAATGCAGCAGATCCCTCCCGCACTGCACCCACCCGGTGATCCAGGGGCGGGGCCCGTCCCCGACCGGTAGCGTCACGTACCTGCCATTCCCTTCAACGCTGCCCTGCGTGGCGGCCGGGTGTTTCGCGCGCCGCGCGGGACTGGACGCATTGTCTCTCCTGCACGGTGCATCACGCGCCCTTGCGCAGTGCCGTCGCGTCCGCGCGTTGGCAGCTACACAGGAGAAACAACCCGTATGACCATGCGTATCGCCATTCTTGGAGCCGGCCCCAGTGGCCTGGCGCAACTTCGTGCCTTTGAGTCCGCCCGCCGTGGTGGAGCTGAAGTGCCAGAGATCGTCTGCTTCGAAAAGCAATCCGATCTCGGCGGGATGTGGAACTACACATGGCGTACCGGGCTGGATGCTTACGGCGAACCGGTGCATGGCAGCATGTACCGCTACCTCTGGTCGAACGGACCGAAGGAAGCGCTGGAGTTTGCCGACTATAGTTTTGAAGAGCATTTTGGCCGCCCGATCGCCTCCTATCCGCCGCGTGCCGTGTTGCGCGACTACATCATGGGCCGCATCGAAAAGAGCGGTGTGCGCGACCAGATCCGCTTCAACATGGCAGTGCAATGGGTCGACTATTCGGAAGAAACCCAGCGTTTCACCGTCACCGTACGTGACCTTAAAAAGGACGAGCTGGTCAGCGAAGAGTTTGATCGGGTGATTGTCGCCACCGGCCATTTTTCTACGCCGAACGCGCCCTTCTTCGAAGGCGTGGATCGTTTCCCGGGCCGTGTGCTGCATGCGCATGATTTCCGCGATGCCTGCGAGTTCGCCGACAAGGACCTGCTGCTGGTCGGTGCCAGCTACTCGGCCGAGGATATCGGCACGCAGTGCTACAAGTACGGCGCCAGGTCGGTAACCTTCAGCTACCGCAGCGCACCCACCGGCTATGACTGGCCCGCAGCATTCGAGGAAAAGCCCCTGCTGCAGCGTGTGGAAGGCACCACCGCGCACTTCATCGATGGCAGTTCAAAGCAGGTGGATGCGATCGTGCTGTGCACCGGCTACCAGCATCACTTCCCGTTCCTGCCGGATGCATTGACGCTGCGCACCCGCAACCGCCTGTACCCCGGCGATCTGTACAAGGGTGTGTTCTGGATCGACAACCCGAAGCTGATCTACCTGGGCATGCAGGACCAGTACTACACCTTCAACATGTTCGATGCGCAGGCCTGGTACGCGCGTGATGTGATTCTTGGCAAGATCGCCCTGCCTTCAGGCGATGCGATGCGGGCTGACAGCGAAGCCTGGCTGGCACGCGAGGAAGCAACGACCTCGGCCGAACAGGACATCGATTTCCAGACCGAATACGTGCGCGACCTGCTCGACGCCACCGACTATCCGGACTTCAACGTCGAGGCTGTGGCCACGCTGTTCAAGCAGTGGAAGCACGACAAGAAGGACGACATCCTCGGCTATCGCAATTACAGCTACCGTTCGGTGTTGACCGGCACCTTGGCGCCGTTGCATCACACGCCGTGGATGCAGGCGATGGATGATTCGCTTGAGGCCTTCCTAGCTGACAGCGAGGTCGAAGCACCGGAACGGCTGATTGCCTGATCCGGCAGGCGCCGGTCAACCCGGCGCCTGTCCCAGTGGCAGCAGGATGTTGGTCAGCCGCCAGCGCAGCCCTTGGCGGCTCAGTACGAATACCACTTCGCGGCCGTCTTCCAGATGGGTGGTGGCGGTGAAGCGCGACAGCGATTCGTAGTGGCCGGTGGTATTGGCCAACGGCTTGGCCGGCGAGGGTGGCGCCCAGGTATCGCCACCGACGGTGTCACCGATGGCGCGCTTCCACAGGCTGTCGCCCTGCAGGATGGCAGCGATGCCCAACGGGGTGACAAAGGTGTCGACGCCAGCACCGGCCAGGTTGCCGGCCACGCCCAGCGCTACCTGGCCGAACAGGCTGGACTGCATGTCCGCGCCGGCCTTGCGCACAACGTAGTCGTTGAGCTGGGCCTTCATGTTGACGCGTACGGCGGCGAAGTCGACATGGCGCGCCAGCTTGCCGGTGTCGCGCTGTTCAATGGCCTGGCTGATGCCACGGATGGCCAGGTACGGGCCGCCGACCACATAGGCGGCCAGCAATACCGCGACGGTGATGACGGCGGCGAGTATCCATTTCTTCATTGCGTTGCTGTCCTTGATATCAGGGGTGCGCGGAGCTGCGTGCTTCAGCCCAGCGGCGCAGCATGACCAGGGTCTCGGCCCAGGCCTGGCTGCAGAAACCCAGGTACTCACTGTCGCCATCCCAGCCCAGATGATGAAACTCCAGCACGGTCATCGGCTCGCCTTCATGTGGCAGGCCGCGCCAGCTGCCGGGGCTTGCCCGGCGCGACAGGTCGAAGCGGATCTCGGTGCCGGTCCAGGCCGAGGCCGGGCTCTGCGGTGGGTGCCTGCTGATGACTTCCCAGCGCACGCAGCCGCTGGGGCTGCTCTCGAGGATCTTCATGGCCACCACGCCATGGCCGGAGCCGGGGTTGTGGCTGAGCACCATGTCGCCATCGATGACCGACTGCTGGTGCGGTATCCACCATTGCCCCAGTCCTTCGGCATTGGCCAACCCGGCATGGACGGTTGCCAGCGGGGCATCGATCCAGACTTGAAGGTGGATGCTGGTCATGGCGGCGTCCTGTCGGAGGTTGCCGCCAAGCGTGCCGCAAACCTTGTTGGTTTGCGTGAAGCCGATGCTAATCAGAATTCCAGATCCAGCGCAGCGCACAGGTAGTCGACGAACGGGCCGAGTGCGGCCAGGTCCTTGGCCAGGGTCTGGCGCAGGCGCGGGCCGGTCATCATCTCGTCATCGAGCGAGCGCCACAGCACCCAGTTGCGGTGCTTGAGGTCGTCGATGAACTCGAAATCGGCGGGGAAACCGCGCGGCGGCCGCACCAGCTTCTCGCTGCTCTCGAACTCGTAGCGCTTGCGCGTGGCCGGCGCATGCGCGGCGGCCTTCCAGCTGCCGGGGTTGTCGAGGATGAACTGGCGCAGGCGACGCTGCACGTCCGGCTCCGGGTGCCAGATGCCGGCGCCGACAAAGCTCTCGCCCGGCGCCAGATGGATGTAATACGACGGCGCCGGCACCTGCTTGCGGCGTTCGTGGAACAGCCGCGCGCCTTGCCAGGTCTTGTACGGGGCTTTGTCGTGGGAAAAGCGCGAGTCGCGGTAGATGCGGAACAGCGAGCCGCCAACGGTGCGCGGGTCGGCCTGGAAATGCGTGCTGACCTGGCTCAGGTCCGGCTGCAGGTCGGTGATCAGGCGCAGGAACGGTTGCCGCACGTGGTCTTCGTACTGCTGCTTGTGCTCGGCAAACCAGGTCTTGTCGTTGTGGCGGGCCAGCCCGCGCAGGAACTTGAAGCTGGCGTCGCTGAAATACTGGGTCATGGTGTGTCCTGCAGGGTGTGGTGCCACTGGTCCAGGGCATCGAGCAGGGCCAGGGATGCCGGGTTGTCCTTGTGTTCCTCGCGCAGCGCGGCGATCTGCGCGACATGTTCCGGTAAGGTCTGTTCGGCCAGGCCAGGTGTGCTGAAACGCTGCTGACGATACGCATCCCAGCGTGAGCGTGCGGTCGCGTCCAGCGTCTGCGGGTAGTTGCGGGCACGGTAGCGGAACAGCAGTTCGGGCAGGCGCGGATCGCGGAAGCGCCCTTCCAGTTCTGCCAGTGCCTCCGGCGGCGCGGTGCGCACCTTGCTGAGCAGGCCCTTGTCGCCCTCGGCGAGGAAGCCGTCGTAGAGCGAGGCATCGGCATCGATGGGGCCATCGTTGACGCGCTCGCGGGCGAACACCTGGCGCGCCTTCTCGGCCAGTTGCGGGCCGAGTTCGCGCAGTTTCTCGGCCTTGGCTTCAATGGCTGCAGGGTCGATCTGCAGGCGTTCGAAATCGGCATCGCGCAGGTGGTTCCATGCGACCAGCGCCGGCACCTTGTTGAGATGCACTTCTTTCAACGGAATCCGCTGCTGGCCTTCGGGCAGATCGGCGGCGCGGGTATACAGGCGCGCGGTGATCTCTTCGACCGACAACTCAAGCAAGGGCTCGATGTCGCCCTCAAGATCAAACACGATGACCCGGTTGTTGATGTGCGGGTGGCGCGCCAGCGGCAATACCGGTGCGGCGCACAGGCGGCTGGCCGGGTAGCGCATCGAAATGTGCAGCACCGGTGTCATCGCCACCACGTCGAGCAGGCTGCTGACGTAGCGTTTGTCGCGCAGGCGCAGCGCGTATTCCCACATGCGCGGTTGCGCCTGACGGAAGCGCCGCGCCATGCCGATGGTGGCGTAGACGTCTGACAAGGCCTCGTGCGCATCACCTTCGCGCACGTCGTTGGCCAGCGCCAGGTGTTCAAGCTTGAACGAGGTGGCGCCATCTTCGCGCTTGGGCCAGTTGATGCCGTCCGGGCGCAGGGCGTGCACCAGGCGCAGCATGTCGAGCAGATCCCAGCGCGAGTTGCCGCTGCGCCACTCGCGTTCGTACGGATCGTGGAAATTGCGGAACAGGCCGTAGCGCACGAACTCATCGTCGAAGCGCAGCGTGTTGTAGCCCAGCGTGCAGGTCTTGGGCTTGCTCATCATCTCGTTGATGCGGGCAAAGGCCTCGGCCTCACTGACGCCCTCGGCCAAGGCGTGCTGCGGGGTGATGCCGGTGATCAGCGTCGCGATGGGCGAGGGCAGTAGGTCGTCAGCGGGTTTGACGTAGAAACTGACCGGTTCCTCGATGACCTTCAGCTCGGCGTCGGTACGCACGGCGGCGAACTGGGCAATGCGGGTGCGGCGTGGATCCTGGCCAAAGGTTTCCAGGTCGTAGAACAGAAAACTCTCGGCCATCAGTGGGCTCCTTCCAGTACCGGCAGCTGTGCATGGACGATCTGTTCCAGTGCCGCCCAATCGATGCCATCCAGCGAATCAAGGCCGGCGGTGGCGTTGGCCAGGATGGTCTGCTGCAGGCGGGTGCGGTGCAGCGCTACTGCATAGGGCGTGTGCAGGAAGGTCACCATCGTGTAATGCGGCACGAAGCGGGTCGGCCAGCGCGCCTGCAGCTCCTGTTCCAGCTCGCGCTGCAACAGATAGGCCGGGTCGGCGACGCGGTCGCGCATCTCCAGGTAGTTGTCCAAGGCCATCTGCTGGATGGCCGCGGCATTGGGTTTGCGTTCGGCTTCAAACGCGGCAAAGGCCTGTTCGGTGGTGGCGTTGTCGGCCAGGCAGCGGGCCAGTACCACGCAGTCCTCGAAGGCGCAGTTCATGCCCTGGCCGTGGAAGGGCACCATCGCGTGTGCGGCGTCGCCGATCAGGACGGCCTTGCCGCACTGGTGCCAGCGGTCCAGGTACAGCGTGCCCAGCAAGCCGGGCGGGTGCTGGTCCCAATCCGCGCGCAGGTCGGGAATCAGCGGCAAGGTATCGGCGAAGTCGCGCCGGAACAATGCTTCCGCTTCGGCGCCGTTGCGTACCGTGGCGAAGCTGGGCTCACCTTCATTCGGCAGGAACAAAGTCACGGTGAACGTGCCTTCGTCATTGGGCAGGGCGATGCACATGTAATTGCCACGCGGCCAGATGTGCAGCGCATTTGCTTCGATCTGGAAGCTGCCGTCGGCAGCTGGCGGAATCTCGAGTTCCTTGTAGGAATGGTCGAGGAACTCCGTGCGCTCGCCGAGCGGGCGCTTGCGGCTCATTGCTGCACGCAGCGCCGAGCCGGCACCATCGGCACCGATCAGCGGCGTGTTGAAATGGATATCGTGTGGCTGGTCATCGCGGTCGTCGATGAAACGGGCGTAGCCGGCATCGAAGTCCACGGTGTGGAGGCGGCGATGGAAATGGATCTTCGCACCCGCCTGCTCGGCCAATTGCAGCAGCGTGGTGTTGAGATCCTTGCGGTGCACCGACCAGATCACTTCACTGTCATCGCGGCCATAGCGCTGTAGATCAGGCGCCCCTTCGCGTGGATGCACCATGCGTCCGCGCATCATGACGGCCTTGGCCATCACCTCGTCTTCGACACCGGCCTGGCGCAGGGCGTTGCGGCCGCGTTCGGCCAATGCCAGATTGATCGAGCGGCCGGACTCGTAATCGGCAATGCGCGGATCGCCGCGGCGTTCGTAAACGGTGATCTTCCAGCCCTGCCGTGACAGCAGGATGGCGAGCAGGGAGCCGGCCAGGCCGGCGCCGATCAGGGTGAGGCTGCGTGGGGTGGGGGTATTCAAGTCACAGGATTCCGTTGGTCAGACGCCAGCCCAGGTTTCCACTTCATCGACGAAGCGGTAGACATCGCTGTAGCGGTTGTACATCGGCGTGGGCGAGATGCGGATCACGTCGGGCTCGCGCCAGTCGCCGAGCACGCCCACCGATTGCAGGTACTCGAACAGCGAACGGCCCTGCGCGCGACCACCGGCCACGCGCAGCGAAAGCTGGCAGCCACGGCGTTCGGGATCGGACGGGGTGATGATCTGCAGCACATGATCCAGGCGCGCACGCACCATGGTTTCCAGATAGCCGGTGATCTTCAATGACTTCGTGCGCAGCGCGTCCATGCCGGCTTCGTCGTACAGCGCCAGTGATGCACGCAACGGAGCCAGCCCGAGCACCGGCGGATTGCTCAGCTGCCAGCCTTCGGCGCCCAGTTCCGGCACGAACTCCGGGGCCATCTGGAAGCGGGTAGCCTGCTCATGGCCCCACCAGCCGGCAAAGCGCGGCAGCGTGCTGTCGCGGGAATGGCGCTCGTGCACGAAGGCGCCGGCGACCGCACCGGGACCGGCATTGAGGTATTTGTAGTGGCACCACACCGCGAAATCCGGGGCGATGTCATGCAGGTTCAACGGCACGTTGCCGACCGAGTGGGCGAGATCGAAACCTACGTTGGCGCCCTGTGCGCGGGCCAGGCGGGTGATGGCGTCCAGGTCGAATACCTGGCCGCTGCGGTACTGCACGCCCGGCCACAGTACCAGGGCCACGCGCTTGCCGTGCTCGCTGATGGCGCGTTCGATGGCCTGCATCGAAATGGTGCCGTTGGCTTCGTCCGGCTGCACTTCGATCAGGTCGGTGGCCGGGTTGAAGCCGTGGAAGCGGATCTGCGCTTCCACCGCATGGCGATCGGTGGGGAAGGCGCCGGCTTCCATCAGGATCGCCGGGCGTTCGCTGGTCGGGCGATAGAAGCTGACCATCATCAGGTGCAGGTTCACGCTCAGTGTGTTCATGGCGACCACTTCGTGCGGCAGCGCACCGACCACGCCGGCCAGCGAATCGCGGACCAGGCGGTGATAGCTCAACCACTGCGTCGGGCCAGTGAAGTGGCCTTCCACCGCGATGCGCGCCCATTGATCCATCACTTCCTGCACCATGGCCTGCGCACCGCGTGGCTGCAGGCCCAGCGAGTTGCCAACGAAGTAAGTCTGATCGCTACCCTGATGCTGAGGGATCAGGAACTGGCTGCGCAGATGGCGTATTGGATCGGCGGCATCAAGCGCGGTGGCATGGGCAGGTGACAGCGTTTCGTTCATCGGTGCGGACACGTCGAGGATGTACCCGCAGTGTAACCGCGCCCGGCCGCTCAGACCTCCGGCGTTGCCGGTTGGGGCAGCGGGTGTACAGCACCGCAATGTTGGCAGGTACGGTGTGCCAGCGAGGTATGGAAACGGTCGAACACCTTGGGTAGGTCGGTTTCGATGTTCTTCAGGTGGAAGAACTCTTCGTAGATTTTGTGGTTGCACTGCTGGCAGAACCACATGAAGCCATCGAGCTCATGGTCCAGGCGCTTGCGCTCGACGACCAGGCCGATCGAGCCGGGCATGCGCTGCGGCGAATGCGGCACCCGCGGCGGCAGCAGGAAGATCTCCCCGGCCCGGATTGGAATGTCACGCACGGCCCCATCTTCCTGCACGCGCAGCACCATTTCGCCTTCGAGCTGGTAGAACCATTCCGGGCCTTCGTCCCAGTGATAGTCGTTGCGGCTGTTGGGGCCAGCAACCACCATCACGATGAAGTCGCCGTTCTCGATCATCTTGTTGCCGACCGGCGGCTTCAGGAGATGGCGGTGTTCTTCGATCCAGCCGAGCAGGTTCAGGGGTAGAGGGAGCATGTGGGGCCTGTTGGGTAACGGGGCTGGGGTGTTGCTGGGTGTTGGGTGGGGTGTGGCTGTTGCGCTTGCAGTTGTTGTTGTAGTTGCTGTTGCGCTTGAGGTTGCGTCTGCTCTTGCTTGGCTTTGGCTTTGGCTTCGGCTTTTGCTCGGGCTCGGGCTCGGGCTCGGGCTTGGGCTTTTGCTTGGGCTTTTGCCTTAGCTTCAGCTTTTGCCTTGTCCCTTCTCCCGCTGGCGGGAGAAGGTGCCCGAAGGGCGGATGAGGGCAGGGTTTTGACTTGGCTGGGGCGGTAGGCCCTCACCCCCAGCCCCTCTCCAGCAAGCGGGAGAGGGGAGGAAGCCTAGCTTCGGCCGGGATTGGGGAAGCTGGCTTCGGCAGGGGCTTTCAAGCTCAGTGCCTTTTGCCCTTCCGCGGCACAAAGGACAACGCCTTCTCATACGCAGGCTGCAGCTCTTCCGGTGCGCCCACATCAATACCCATCTCGCTGACGCGGCCGTCGCGCAGGCTGTAGACCCAGCCGTGCACCATCAGCTTCTGGCCGCGGGCCCAGGCGTCCTGGACGATGGTCGAGCGGCAGGCGTTGACCACCTGCTCGATCACGTTCAATTCGCACAGGCGCGCGTGGCGCAGGTCGGGGTCGTCGATCTGCGAGAGGATGTCGTCGTGCTTCTGTGCCACGTCTCCGACATGGCGCAGCCAGTTGTCGGCCAGGCCTACGCGCACGTGGTTCAGTGCCGCATGCACGCCGCCGCAGCCGTAGTGGCCGACGATCAGGATGTGCTTGATCTTGAGCTGGTCCACCGCGTACTGGATGACGCTCAGGCAGTTCAGGTCGGTGTGCACCACCACGTTGGCGATGTTGCGATGGACGAAGATTTCGCCCGGTGCCATGCCGATGATCTGGTTGGCGGGTACACGGGAATCGGAACAGCCGATCCACAGGTACTCCGGGTTCTGCTGCTTGGCCAGCTGGTGGAAGAATTCCGGATCTTCCTTTTCGATCCGGTCCGCCCACTCGCGGTTCTTCTGCAGCAGGTTGTGGATGTCTTTCATGGTGAAGCTTCCCTTGCGATCTGGAGGGTGAGGGCGTTGCCAAGCGCGTGCATGGCAACGTCGCGGGAAACGGGGCGCGGCTCAGTCATCGTGCTGGTCGCCGTGCTCATTGCGATACAGCTGCATCCACTGCGCCAGTTCAAGGGCGTCGGGCGTGTCCAGGGCCTGCAAGGCTCCGATCACCGCCAGCTGATTCGCCTGCGGGTGGTTCTGGCTCAGTTTCAGTTTGATCTGGATCTGCTGCACCTGCAGGCGGAAGCCTACGATGGCGCGCAGTGAGGGGCCGTGATCGTCCAGGCTTGCGTCAAAAACCCACTCCTGGCCAACGCTGGCTTCGAAGTGAGCGCTGGTATCCGACAGCAGCTGCGCCAATGCCGGCGCATCATCGAACACCTGCAGTTCGCCGACCAGCTCGGCGGCGGCGTAATTCCAGGTGGGGACGCGCGCGGCGCTTTCCTTGTCCGGATACCAGCTTGCCGACACGTAGCCCTGTGGCCCGTCAATCAGTACTTTGGCGCGGCCGCGATGCTGCGACTGCGGATTGGCCCGAGCCCAATGGCCGACCAGTTCGACCTGGTCGCCTTGGCGCCGGTACAGCACCGGCAGCCGGGTCAGTTCGGGCAGGCCATCGCTGCCGGTGGTCAACAGGGTCACGAACGGATCGCGTGCCAGCAGGCGATCCAGCCAGAGCAGGTCGTTCTCCACGAAGACGCGCTGGGCGAACACGAAGCTGTTAGACCCTGGTGCCGAGCAACTGCACCATGCGCTCGCGCAGCGCCTCATCGTCGCCTTGCGGCGGCGTTATTTCGTGCAGCGAGAAGCCGCGGTGCAGGGCGTCTTCTTCGTCCAGGCCGTCAAAGGCGACGAACTCGGCGTCGAACAGCTGCGCGCGGGCGGTGTCTTCGCTGTCATAGCTCAGCGTGTTGCCGTCGCTGTCCAGCACTTCGGCGGTGCCGCCTGCGCGGACCCGCAGGCGCGCCCAGATCAAGGTGCCGCCCAGTTGTGCCAGCCACCACTGGTCGGGGATGTTGTCGAAATCAGTCATTTCATTACCTGCGAAAAAAGCCACAACAGCAGTGCCATGCCCAGCCCGCCGAACGTCACCAGCAAGGCGATGCGTGCAGGCGTGGCCAGGCCGGACAGCGAGCGGTCGGCGATGCCACTAAAACCGCGCCCCAACAACCAGCGCAGGCTTTCCGGTTTGAGAAAGGCGCCGGCGCCGAACTCGGCTGCCAGCGCCGGGTGCCGGTCGCGGATATGTACCAGCGTCAACGGCCAGAAAATCAGGAAGGCACTGAGGCCGGCGATGGCCACCCCTACGAAACACAATGCGAAGAAGAGCGTCATGGTTGCAGAAGTGAATCAATGGAAGTGAGAAGCGAGGGACAGCGTTTGCCGCTCACGCGGTGCGACTTTGTTGTTTTCTCGTTCCTCACTTCTTGCTCCTCTCTTCCGTTGCTTAGAATTCCGCCGAACCCGGTGCACGGGGGTACGGAATGGCGTCGCGGATGTTGGACAGGCCGCAGACATAGACCACCAGGCGCTCGAAGCCCAGGCCGAAACCGGCATGCGGCACCGAACCGTAGCGACGGAAGTCGCGGTACCACTGGTAGTGTTCCCGATCCAAGCCGAACTGGGCCATGCGCGCGTCCAGCACATCCAGGCGCTCTTCGCGCTGGCTGCCGCCAATGATCTCGCCGATGCCCGGGGCCAGCACGTCCATCGCCGCAACGGTCTTGCCGTCGTCGTTCAGGCGCATGTAGAAGGCCTTGATGTGCTCGGGGTAGTTGGTCACCACCACCGGGCGGCCGACGTGTTCCTCGGTCAACCAGCGCTCGTGCTCGGTCTGCAGGTCCAGGCCCCATTCGACCGGGTAGTCGAACTTCTTGCCGGATTTCTGCAGCAGGGTGATCGCATCGCTGTACTCGATGCGCTCGAACGGAGCGTTGACGAAGGATTCCAGACGGGTGATGGCGTCTTTCTGCACGCGCTCGGCGATGAAGGCCATGTCGTCGGCGCGCTCATCGAGCACGGCACGGAACAGGTACTTCAGGAATTCCTCGGCTATGCGTGCGTCTTCGGCCAGGTCGGCGAAGGCGATTTCCGGCTCCACCATCCAGAACTCGGCCAGGTGGCGGGTGGTGTGGCTGTTCTCGGCGCGGAAGGTCGGGCCAAAGGTGTAGACCTTGCTCAGCGCCAGGCAGTAGGCCTCGACATTGAGCTGGCCGGACACGGTCAGGAAGGTTTCCTTGCCGAAGAAGTCGCGGCTGAAATCGATCTCGCCATTGCCGGTGCGCGGCAGATTGGCCATGTCCAGCGTCGAGACGCGGAACATCTGGCCGGCGCCTTCGGCATCGGAGGTGGTGACGATCGGGGTGCTGATCCAATAGAAACCGTTCTCGTGGAAATAACGGTGCACGGCCTTGGACAGGCAATCGCGGATACGGGTAACCGCGCCGAACAGGTTGGTGCGCGGGCGCAGGTGCGCCACTTCGCGCAGGAACTCCGGCGACATCGGCTTGGGCTGGATCGGGTAGGTCAGCGGGTCTTCGACCCAGCCCACCACCTCGAGCTTCTCAGCCTGGATCTCGAAGCTCTGGCCCTTGCCCTGCGACTTGACCAGGGTGCCGGTGGCAATCACCGAGCAGCTCGGGGTCAGGTTCTTGACCTCGTCGAAATTGGACAGCTTGTCGGTGGCCACGACCTGGATCGGGGCAAAGCACGAGCCATCGCTGACATTGACGAAGGCCAGTCCAGCCGAGCCGCGCACCGTGCGGACCCACCCGCGGACTGTGACTTCTCCGCCTTCCGGGAACTTCCCGGCAAGGGCGTGTGCAACGCTGACCACCGTCATGACTTGAATCCTCTGTTGATCGACTCGATCTGTGAATGCGAGATTTTAGCGGCTCAACGCCCGGGCAGGCGAGCATTTATCTACGCTTGCAGTCCGGCGGGTCGCCCACATCTATAATTGGACCGTAATTCTGCTGGAGTCGCCCCACCATGGCTGTTCATCTGACCCCCATCGCCCATTCCCGCGTGCAGCGCTTTGTCAGCAGCACCCCGGGCGCGTTGGGCCTGCGTTTTGGCGTGACCCGTACCGGCTGCTCGGGCTGGGGCCACATCACCGACCTGGCCAAGGATCAGCGTGAGGGCGATACCGTGTTCGAGCAGGACGGCGTACGCATCTACGTGGATTCCCAAAGCCTGCCGCTGGTGGATGGCACCGAGATCGACTACGGCAAGCAGGGGCTGAGCGAGACCTTTACGTTCAAAAATCCCAACGCAGCGGCCGAATGCGGCTGCGGCGAGAGCTTCACCACCGACGATATGCACCGCTGAGGCAAGCCGGCGGGCCTGTAGGAGCGGCGTAAGCCGCGAAGCACGGGGGCGAGTGCCCCTGTAGAGCCGAGCCATGCTCGGCTGCGGCGTTACCTGCGATGTCCGAGGTAGTGCATAAGGCTTCTGCCGAGCATGGCTCGGCACTACCGGTCAGTTGGCGGGCTCGGCTGGAGCGTTCCCGGCGATGTGCGGGATTGTGCATGAGGCCTCTGCCGAGCATGGCTCGGCACTACCGGTCAGTCGGCGGCCAATTGCCCGGCTGCGTGCTGGCGGCGCTGCAACATCACCGCGATACCCCACAACAACAAGCCTACGGCTGCGGTCGCCGCGCCTACATAACCGGTAGAAGCGTGGCCAAAGCCGGCGCCAATCGCCATGCCGCCCAGCCACGGGCCCAGTGCATTGGCGGTGTTGAAGGCAGCGTGGTTGGAGGCGGCGGCCAGGGTCTGTGCCTCGCCGGCGGCATCCATCAGCCGGGTCTGCAGGGCGACGGCCAGTGCGCCCATGGTGCCAACGGCAATGATCGCCGGTACCACCGTCCAGACCGAGTGTGCGGCCAGCGGGAACAGCAACAGCACCACGATGGACCATGCCAGCAATACGCCGGCGGCGCGGAACTGCAATCGGTCCACCAGCTTGCCGCCAGCGATGTTGCCGATGATCGCGCCCACGCCGAACAGGCCAACGGCCACCGGCATCCAGCGCTCATTGATGCCGGTAACGTTGACCAGGGTGGGGGCCAAATAGGTGAACACGCAGAACATGCCGGCAAAGCCGATCGCGCCGATCGCCAGTGCCAGCCAGACCTGGGTGGTGTTGAAGGCGCGCAGTTCGCGCATTGGCGAGGTGCGGACCTCGTCCGGGTCCGCTGGCAGCTGCCGCGCGACCATCGTCACCGTTGCCAGTGCCAGCAGGCTCACCAGCACAAAGGCGCTGCGCCAGTTGAACTGCTGGCCCAGCCAGGTGGTCAGCGGGTTGCCCAGCAGGATTGCGATCGACAGGCCAAGCAATACCTTGGAAACCGCAGCGCCGCGCTGTTCCGGCGGGCTGATCGAGGCGGCAACCAGCATTGCCACGCCAAAGTAGGCGCCATGGGGCAGGCCGGCGACGAAGCGGGCCAGCAGCATGCTGTGGTAGCCGGGCGCCAGTGCGCTGGCCAGGTTGCCGATGGCATAGAAGCCCATCAGCCATAACAACAGGGTGCGTCGCTGCAGGCTGGAGCCGGCAAAGGCCAGCAAGGGGGCGCCCACCACCACGCCGATGGCGTAGGCGCTGATCAGGTGGCCGACCTGGGCTTCGGTGATGGCCAGGCCACGGCTGATTTCCAGCATCAGGCCCATGCTGGCGAACTCGCTGGTGCCGATGGCGAAGCCACCCAGTGAGAGGGCGAGCAGGATCAAGGTGCGTTGGCGTGGCGACAGCAGGGCTGCCAATGAAGCGGTTGAATTCACGTCGGGTCCGGGCGGCGGGGCGTGGAAGCGGTTACATAGTGTACTGTTGCGTCGCAGCAATTCCCCGTGTGAAGGCCGGGCCAGTTGCGGATGCTGTGTTGCACGCAGGGGGGTCTGGCTTGCTTCTGGCCCTTTTGCGGTGGATAATGCCCGGCTTCCTGCGCGCTTCGTGCAGGAGCCCTTGCCCCACTGCGTTCACTGCGGGGGGCTGTCCAGCCCGTCAGGGCTATATCCGAAAGGTATAAAAACATGAGTCGTCATTACGAAGTCGTGTTCCTGGTCCACCCGGATCAGAGCGAACAGGTCCCCGCCATGATCGAGCGCTACAAGGCGCTGGTCGAAGCCGGCAACGGCACCATCCACCGTCTGGAAGATTGGGGCCGTCGTCAGCTGGCTTACCCGATCCAGAACCTGGTCAAGGCCCACTATGTTCTGCTGAACATCGAAGCCGACCAGGCAGTTCTGAACGAACTGACCGAGAGCTTCCGTTTCAACGACGCCGTGCTGCGCAACCTGGTCATCAAGCGTGACGAGGCTGACACCGAGCAGTCGCTGATCATGAAGAGCAAGGACGAGAAGGGTGACAAGCCCGAGCGTGGCGAGCGCCGTCGTCGTGACGACGAAGAAGGTGCCACTTCCACCAATGACGAAGCCGGCGAAGACGCCGCTTCTGCTGAATAAGGAGCACTTTCATGTCCAAGTTCTTCCGCCGTCGTAAGTTCTGCAAGTTCACCGCTGAAGGCGTGAAAGAGATCGATTACAAGGATCTCAACACCCTGCGCCAGTACCTGACCGAGAACGGCAAGATCGTTCCGAGCCGCGTCACCGGCACCAAGTCCAAGTACCAGCGCCAGCTGGCAACGGCCGTCAAGCGCGCCCGTTTCCTGGCCCTGATCCCGTACACGGACAACCACGACGTCTGAGTGCGGAAGTGAGTGGTGGCGCATGCGCCGCGAGAAGTGAGAACTGAGAGAAGGGCGCTTAGCCTTTCCTCGTTTCTCACTTCTCTTCACTCGTTTCCTGCCTCAAACCCGTCCTATTCGGACAGCAAGCGTTGCGGTGCCATTGGCGCCGCTAACGAATAACGGAGCTACACCATGAAGCTGATTCTTATCCAGAAAGTGACCAACCTCGGCGGCCTGGGCGACCTGGTTGATGTGAAGCCGGGCTACGGCCGTAACTTCCTCGTGCCGCAGGGCAAGGCCGTTCCGGCCACCGCGACCAACATCGCCGAGTTCGAAGCCAAGCGTGCTGAGTACGAAGCCAAGGCCCAGGCCTCGCACAACGGTGCTGAAGCCCGCGCTGCCAAGTTCGAAGGCGCCAGCGTCACCATCGCTGCGCACGCTTCGACCGAAGGCAAGCTGTACGGTTCGGTTGGCCCGCGCGATATCGCTGAAGCCTTCACCGCTGCCGGCCTGGAGCTGAACAAGAGCGAAGTGATCCTGGGCGAAGGCGCTTTCCGCAACGTTGGCGAGTTCGACGTCATCGTCAAGCTGCACGCCGACGTGGAAGCCACCGTCAAGGTCATCGTCGAATCCGACGCTTGATTCTGCCGGACTGGCTGTAAAGAACGGGCGCCGCAAGGCGCCCGTTTCTTTTGGCCGGCCGCTGGTGACCGCTGGCGGCCATGGGTGTCGCTATACTCGGGTGCCAGTGCCGCGCTTTGTCTTTTGAATTCTTCGGGATATCAATGACTTGAGCTCGGGAACAGAACCTCCGGAACCTCATTCCGGGTGTCGGCAGCAGCTGCCGGTATCCGCCAACAGTCAGATTCCATGCGTCTATCCACGATCAAGCTCTCCGGTTTCAAGTCGTTCGTCGATCCTACGACGTTGCACCTGCCGACCAATATGACCGGCGTCGTCGGTCCGAATGGCTGTGGCAAGTCCAACATCATCGATGCGGTGCGCTGGGTCATGGGCGAAAGCTCGGCCAGCCGCCTGCGTGGCGATTCGCTGACCGACGTGATCTTCTCCGGCTCTGCCGGCCGCAAGCCGGTATCGCAGGCCACGGTTGAGCTGATCTTCGACAATGCCGATCACACCATCTCCGGCGAGTACGCCTCGTTCAACGAGATTTCGGTCAAGCGCACGGTCAGTCGTGACGGCAGCAGCAACTATTACTTGAACGGCACCAAGTGCCGCCGCCGCGATATCACCGATCTGTTCCTCGGCACCGGGCTTGGCCCGCGCAGCTACTCGATCATCGAGCAGGGCATGATCAGCCAGATCATCGAGGCGCGCCCGGAAGACCTGCGTGTGTACCTGGAAGAAGCCGCCGGCATCTCCAAGTACAAGGAGCGCCGCAAGGAAACCGAAACCCGCATCCGCCACACGCGTGAAAACCTGGACCGGCTCAACGACCTGCGCGAGGAGATCGGCAAGCAGCTTGAACACCTCAAGCGGCAGGCGCGGCAGGCCGAGCAGTACCAAGCGTTGCAGGAAGAACGGCGGGTCAAGGACGCGGAGTGGAAGGCGCTGGAATACCGCGGCCTGGACGGGCGCCTGAGCGGCCTGCGCGAAGCGCTGGCACGCGAAGAAACCAAGTTGCAGCAGCTGATCGCCGAGCAGCGTGATGCCGAAACCCGCATTGAAACCGGCCGCGTGCGTCGCGAAGAAGCGGCCGAGAATTTGAACAAGGCGCAGGCCGACGTCTACCAGGTTGGCAGCACCCTGGCCCGGCTTGAGCAGCAGATCCACCACCAGCGGGAACTGGCGCAGCGCCTGCACAAGGCGCGCGATGAAACCCGGCAGGCGCTGTCCGAACTTGGCCAGCACATCAGCGGTGACGAAGCGAAGTTGATCGTGCTGCGCGAGTCGGTCGAAAACGCCGAACCGCAGTTGGAGCAGCTGCAGGAAGACAATGAAATCCGCCAGGAAGCGCTGCGCGAGGCCGAGGCCAAGCTGGCCGACTGGCAGCAGCGTTGGGAAGCGCACAACCGCAACACTTCCGAGGCAACGCGCTCGGGCGAGGTTGAACGCACCCGCGTGGATTACCTGGACAAGCAGATCCTGGAGGCTGATCGCCGCCGCGAAGCCCTGCAGGCCGAGCGCGCAGGGCTGGACCTGGACGCGCTTGCCGAGGCCTTCGAGCAGTTGCAGCTGGAGCACGAAACCCAGAAGACCGCGCTGGAGACCTTGAACGCCCAGGTCGAAGTGCGCAAGCAATCGGTGGCTGCATTGCAGGAACAGCAGCGCGCCGGGCAGACCGAGCTTGCCGAGGTGCGCAAGCAGGCGCAGTCCGCGCGTGGCCGGTTGTCCTCGCTGGAGACGCTGCAGCAGGCGGCGCTTGGCCAGGAGCAAGGCGCTGCCGCCGCATGGTTGAAGGCGCGCGGGCTGGATTCGGCGGCGCGTGTGGGCGAGCGCATCAGCGTTGAACGCGGTTGGGAAAACGCGGTTGAAAGCGCACTGGGGCAGTTGATCGAAGGTGTACTGGTGGATGCACCCGAAGCCCTGGTCGATGCACTTGGCGAGTTGGGTGAAGGGCGTATCGCACTGGTCGCCGATGCCGAGGGCAAGGCGGAGTTCGCGCCGACCTCGCTGGCGGCGAAAGTGCAGGGGCCGTTGGCCATCCGCCGCCTGCTGGCGCATCTGCATGGCGCCGAGGATCTGCTCCAGGCGCAGCAGCTGCAGCGCACGCTTGGCGACGGTGACTCGGTGATCACCCGCAGCGGTGAACGCCTGGGGCAGGGCTGGGTGCGCTTTTCGCGCTCCGGTGCGGCCGAGCAGGGCGCGCTGCTGCGCGAGCGCGAGATCGTCACCCTGCGTGAGCAGATCGAGACCTTGCAGGAGCGCGAAAGCACGCTGGAGACGCAGCTGGCTGCGTTGCGCGAGCAGCTGTTGGCGGGCGAGCAGCAGCGCGAAGAGGTGCAGCGGTCGCTGTATCAGGCGCATCGTGGTGCGTCCGAGTTGGCTGGGCAGTTGCAGAGCCAGCAAGGCAAGTTGGAATCCACGCGCACGCGCATCGAGCGTATCGAAACCGAACTGGCGCAGTTGCTGGAGACGCTGGAAGTCAGCCGCGAGCAGTCCACCGAGGCGCGTATGCGGCTGGATGAAGCGGTTTCCAGCATGGGCGATCTGGAATCGGCCCGGCATGCGCTGGAAAGTGAACGCATGCAGATGAGCGAGGCCCGCGATCAGGCCCGCGATGCCGCGCGCAATGTGCGCGACAGCATGCATGCGCTGGCCTTGACGCTGGAATCGCAGCGTACCCAGATCAGCTCGCTGAGCCACGCGCTGGAGCGTATGGGCAGCCAGCGCGGCCAGCTCGATTCACGGCTGGGCGAGTTGCACTCGCAGCTGGACGAGGGCGATACACCGGTACATACGCTGGAAGCGGAGCATCAGAACGCATTGGCCGAGCGCGTACGCGTGGATCGCGTGCTGGCCGAAGCGCGCACGCTGTTGGATGGCATTGATCACGAGCTGCGTGGCCTGGAGCAGACCCGCCATCAGCGCGACGAACAGGCCTTGGCGCAGCGCGAACGCATTTCCCAGCGCAAGCTGGACCAGCAGGCGCTGGTGCTCAGCGCCGATCAGTTGTCCGCTGCGGTGGAAAAAGCCGGCTTCGTGCTGCAGGACGTCATCAACAGCTTGCCCGAGGACGCCCGCCTGTCGGATTGGGAATCGGCGGTGCATCAGATCGACGGTCGCATGCGCCGGCTGGAGCCGGTCAACCTGGCGGCGATCCACGAATACGGCGAGGCTTCGCAGCGCTCGGAGTATCTGGAAGCGCAGAACACCGATCTCAACACCGCGTTGGAAACCCTGGAAGACGCCATCCGCAAGATCGACCGCGAAACCCGTGGCCGTTTCAAGGACACCTTCGACCGGGTCAATGCCGGTGTACAGGCCTTGTATCCGCGCCTGTTCGGTGGTGGCCACGCCTATCTGGAACTGACCGGCGAAGACCTGCTCGACACCGGCGTGACCATCATGGCGCGGCCGCCGGGCAAGCGCGTGTCCAATATCTCGCTGCTGTCCGGCGGTGAGAAGGCGATGACCGCGGTGGCGCTGGTGTTCGCCATCTTCCAGCTCAACCCGGCCCCGTTCTGCCTGTTGGACGAGGTGGACGCACCGCTGGACGAGGCCAACGTCGGCCGCCTGGCCAATATGGTCAAGGAAATGAGTGAGAAAGTGCAGTTCCTGTTCGTCAGCCACAACAAGGCGACGATGGAGGCAGCGCACCAGTTGTCGGGCGTCACCATGCGTGAGCCGGGCGTCAGTCGCCTGGTCAGTGTTGATCTTGAAGAGGCTGCCCGATTGGCGGGCGCCGCCTGACGTGCCATCCTTTAGCCACCTGAACGATTAACCCGGAGACTGCAACGCATGTCTGACACGGCACTGTTGCGTATCGGAATTCTGCTGGCCGGCGTCTTGCTGGTAGCAGCCATCTTCTTTTTCAGCCGGCCCAAGCGGCTGGCGCAAGGCAAGCGCAAGGAACCTGCCGACGCCGAGCGGTCGCGCCGTGAGCCGGTGCTGGGCAGCGGCGAGGGTGTTGCTGAAGTTGATGAGGGCACGGCGCAGGGCGAAGAGGGGACGCAACCTGAGCTGGGTCTGCCGGACGTCGACGCCGGCAATCTCAGCGAACTGGGCAAGCGGCCAAGCCAGGATTTCGACAAGATCGTCTCGCTGTATGTGGCCGCCCGTTCCGGGCAGGTGCTGCGTGGCGAGGACATCGTGGTGGCAGCGGAGAAGACCGGCCTGGTGTTCGGCTACATGAATGTGTTCCACCGGCTGGTGGAAGGGCATTCGGAGCGCGGCCCGATCTTCTCGATGGCCAGCATCATGAAGCCGGGCAGTTTTGATATGGCCAATATCCGCGACATGGAAACCCCGGCCATCGCCTTCTTCCTGACCCTGCCGGCGCCGATGACCGCGCTCGATGCCTGGGAAAAGATGCTGCCGACCGTGCAGCGCATGGGCGAACTGCTGGATGGCGTGGTGCTGGATGACAGCCGCAACGCCCTGGGTCGCCAGCGCATCGCACATATCCGCGACGATCTGCGTGCCTATGACCGCCAGCACCAAGCGCCGCCGCTGACCAAGTCGCCGCGCTGGTAGGGCTCTAAAAGCTACCCCTCCCCAACCCTCCCCTACGCTGCGCGCAAGGGAGGGGGCTGAGCTTTGCCCCCTCCCTTTGCCGTAGGCAAGGGGAGGGCCGGGGAGGGGTGCTGTTCGCAGCAAACATGGACGCGTTGGCAATGCCTCTTTTACCGCGCCAACACCGCGCGCAGGTAAAATCACCGCATGAACCAGAACACCGCCGTCACCCAGCGCATCAGCGAACTCCGCCGCCAGCTTGCCGCCGCCTCGCGCGCCTATCACGAGCACGACGAACAGATCATCCCGGACGCCGAGTACGACCGGTTGATGCGTGAGCTGGAAGCGTTGGAAGCGGCGCATCCGGAACTGGACAGCGCCGACTCGCCCAGTCATCAGGTTGGCGGCAAGCCGTCCTCGCGTTTTCCCGAAGTAGTGCATGCGGTGCCGATGCTGTCGCTGGGCAATGCCTTCAGCGATGCCGAGGTGCATGACTTCGTGCGTCGCATCGATGAGCGCCTGCGTCGCCGCGAACTGTTCTTCTCCGCCGAACCCAAGCTCGATGGCCTGGCCATCAATCTGCGCTATGAGCATGGCGTGTTCGTGCAGGGCGCAACCCGTGGCGATGGTGCCACCGGCGAAGACGTCAGTGCCAACCTGCGCCAGATCAAGGTCATCCCGCAGCAGCTGCAGGGCAAGGGCTGGCCGGACGTGCTGGAAGTGCGTGGCGAGGTTTACATGCCGCGCGCGGATTTCGAACGTTACAACGAGCAGGCACGCCTGCATGGCGGCAAGGTGCTGGCCAATCCGCGCAATGGCGCGGCCGGTTCTCTGCGCCAGCTCGATCCGAAGATCAGTGCGCAGCGGCCCCTGAGTTTCTATGCCTACGGCCTGGGTGAGGTCGCCGGTGGCGAGCTGCCCGAGACCCATTCGGCTACGCTTGCACAGCTGGCGCAATGGGGCTTTCCGGTCAGCGACCTGTGCAAGGTGGTACAGGGCGCTGAAGGTCTGCTGGCGTATTACCGCGATATCGGCGAACGCCGCGACAGCCTGGCCTACGACATCGACGGCGTGGTCTACAAACTCGACGACCGCGAAGGCCAGCAGGAAATGGGCTTCGTCGCGCGCGCCCCGCGCTGGGCGATCGCGCATAAATTCCCGGCGCAGGAGCAAACCACCACGGTCGAAGCCATCGAGATCCAGATCGGCCGCACCGGCGCGGCCACCCCGGTTGCTCGGCTGAAGCCGGTGCATGTGGCCGGCGTGGTGGTCACCAATGCCACCTTGCACAACGCCGATCAGATCGCGCGCCTGGACGTACGCGTGGGCGATGCGGTGATCGTGCGCCGTGCCGGCGATGTGATCCCGGAAGTGGTCAGCGTCATCGTTGAGCGTCGCCCTGAAGGGACGACGCCGTGGCAGATGCCGCGCACCTGCCCGGTGTGTGGTTCGGAGATCGTGCGCGAGGAAGGCGAGGCGGCCTGGCGCTGCTCCGGCGAACTGAGCTGCCCGGCGCAGCGCAAGGAAGCCATTGCCCACTTCGCTTCGCGCAAGGCGATGGATATCGACGGGCTGGGCGACAAGTACATCGAAGTGCTGGTGGATGCGGGCATCGTGCGCGGCGTCGCCGATCTGTATGCACTCAACCGCGATCAATTGCTGGTGTTGAAGCTTGCTTTGGATTCCGATTCGCCGGAAGGCTTGGCCTCGCAGCTCGGCCTGCATCTGCAACCGGAAGGCAGTGGCGACACGCTGAACCGCATCCTCAAGCTGGATGCGGATGACGCGGCGTGGCGGGCACAGGCCTTGTCGGTGCCGGCAAGTTTCCAGTGGAACACCAGGAAAATCGCCACCAAGTGGGCCGACAACCTGATCGCGGCGATTGCTGCCAGCCGCAACACCACGCTGGAGCGGCTACTGTTCGCGCTGGGCATCGAGCATGTGGGCGAAAGCACCGCCAAGGCATTGTCGTCCTGGTTTGGTGACCTCGACTTGATCCGCCATCTGCCCTGGCCGCTGTTCAAGCGCGTGCCGGACATCGGCGGCGAAGTGGCTCGTTCGATAGGCCACTTCATGGCCCAGCCGGGCAATCAGCAGGCCATCGACGCACTGCTCGCTCGCGGTGTGCAGATCAGCGATACGCATGCGCCCAATGCCAAGCTGCGCACGGATCTGAATCTGGCAACGCTGCTGGCCGATCTGGAAATCCCCAAGGTCACGCCGGTGCGCGCGCGTCAGCTGGCTGAAGCGTTCCGCTCTACCGCAGCGATCCTGGACGAGGAAGCGCACAACTTCATGACCGCCGGCCTGCCGGCAGAAACGGCCAATGCTCTGGTGGCATGGTTGAACGTCGATGCCAACGCGCAGTTGTTCAGCGAAGCCGGTGCTGCACTGGAGCGCCTGCTTGAGATCACGCCGTTGCAGCAGCAACAGGCCACCGGTGTGCTTGATGGCAAGACCGTGGTGTTGACCGGCACCCTGGCGCAGATGAGCCGCGACGAGGCCAAGGCCAGGCTGGAGGCATTGGGCGCCAAGGTTTCAGGCAGCGTGTCGAAGAAGACCAGTTTCGTGGTGGCCGGCACTGAAGCCGGTTCCAAGTTGGACAAGGCAAACGAGCTCGGTGTGGAGGTCTGGGACGAAGCGCGTCTGCTTGCCTTCCTCGCCGACAATGGAGAACAGGAATGAGTGAAATACAGGTGCGCGTTGCGCAATCGGCAGACTTCCCTCAGTTGATCGCGATGGTGCGCGATTTCTACGTGGAAGATCAGATCCCCTACATCGCCGAACGGGTTGAGCCGGGGCTGCATACCTTGCTGGATGAGCCGAGTTGCGGCGCCGCGTTGTTGCTGCTGGCCGATGAGCAGGTTGTGGGCTACATCACCTTGGGCTGGTGCTTCAGCGTCGAGCAGGGTGGTCGGTTTGTGTTGTTGGATGAGTTGTATCTGGGGCCGGCTGCGCGCGGTCGCGGTTGGGGCCGGCAGGCCTTGGCGCTGGCCCGCGACTGGGCAGCGGGGCAGGGCGCGGCGGTGATCCGTCTGGAAGTGAATCACCATAATGCCAAAGCCAAGGCCCTGTACCTGGGAGCGGGCTATCGCGACGATGAGCGCGACATCCTGACCCTGTCATTGAACGGGACCGCCGGGCGCCTGCACTCGTGATCGCAGCCCTGCGTCAGCGCGCACGTTTGAATGCCCTGATCCGGCAGTTTTTCGCCGAGCGCGATGTATTGGAAGTTGAAACGCCGATCATGTCGGCGGCCGGCAATACCGAGCCGAACATTGAAGGCTTCCATACCCGCTTCAGCGGTCATGTCGATGCCGGCCCGGCACAACGCTGGCTGCGCACCTCGCCGGAATATCCGCTCAAGCGCCTGTTGGCGGCCGGCGTAGGCGATTGCTACGAACTTGGCCGGGTGTTCCGCAACGGTGAGGCCGGCGGCCGCCACAATCCAGAATTCACGATGCTGGAGTGGTACCGGGTGGGTTGGGATCATCATCGTTTGATCGACGAGACCATTGCCCTGGTGCAGGCGGCGCTGGCGCTGGTTGAGCGCCCCCCGGCAGCGGTACGCATCGTCAGCTATCGCGATCTGTTCATCGAGGCGGTGGCGCTGGATCCGTTCGAGGCCGATGAGGCGGAGTTGCGTGCGGGGCTGGGTGAGGTGGAAATTGCGGCGGACGGTTTGACCCGCGATGACTGGTTGGATCTGCTGATGACCCACCGCATCCAAGCCCAGTTCGATGCGGGCACCATCACCGTGATCCACGACTGGCCGGCCAGCCAGGCGGCGCTGGCAAAAATTCGTCCCGGCACGCCGCCGGTGGCTGAACGCTTTGAGCTTTACCTCGGCGCGGTTGAGCTGGCCAATGGCTATCATGAGCTGAACGACGCACAGGAGCAGCGGCAACGCTTCGAGCGCGATCTGGCTGTGCGCGCCGCGCGCGGGGCTGAACAGCCGCCGTTGGATGAGGCCTTGCTGGCGGCCCTGCCATCGCTGCCTGCCTGTGCCGGCGTCGCGGTAGGCGTGGACCGCCTGCTGATGGCGCTGGCGGGTACCACGCGCATCGCCGACGTATTGGCATTTGATTTCGCCAACGCTTGAGCCGGGCCCATCTTTGCTCATGGACCTGTAGGATCGGCTTGACGATGATGATGCGTTGCTAACAGCGGATCAGGCAGTGTGTTCACTACCGGAAGCCATCATGACCCAAGTGGGGTGTGTCTGATGAAGCGGGTTTGCGGCTTGCTGCTGTTGCTGGCGCCGGCGTTGCTGTCGGCCCAGGAGTCTGCGAACAAAGCGGCGGACAGGCAGGTTGTGCGTTGCGAATCGGAAGACCAGCAGCGGGCGTTTTGTCCCATCGATACCAGCGGCGGAGTTCAGCTGGTCAGGCAACTTTCCAAGCGCGACTGCATTCGTGAGACCAGTTGGGGCACGGAAGAGGGCGCGGTGTGGGTGAGCCAGGGCTGCCGGGCCGAGTTCGCCCGTCCGCGGCCGGTTACCCGTACCACCCGGCGGGTGGTGCGCTGTGAGTCCAGGGGGCGGATGGAGGTCTGCCCGGTTGTGCTGCGTGGCGCGCCGGTGCGGCTGTTGCGGCAGCAGTCGGTGCTGCCGTGCAGGGAAGGACGCAGCTGGGGCTATAGCAACAGGGAAATCTGGGTCAGCCGGGGCTGCCAGGGGCAGTTCGAAGTCGGTGCCGAGGATGGCTCGGGCTTTGTCGACATACCGCGCAAGGTGATCTGCGAGTCCAAGGGCGAGCTGCGCCGCGAATGTGGTGTCAGCGTCACGCGTCGGGTCACCCTGGTCGAACAGTTGTCCAGCGCCGCTTGCCGCGAGGGCGACAGCTGGGGCTGGGACCGCAATGGCATCTGGGTGGACAAGGGCTGCCGCGGCGAATTTTCCGCCGATTGATACGGGTGGCTTGATCCGCGCTTTGCGCTGCCGATTACAATGGGCGCATGAACGATACCCCTGCCATTGACTACGCCCGTTACGACCATATCCGTCCGATCCGCTGGACCGGCGATGCCTTGGAGCTGCTGGATCAGCGCAAGCTGCCGTTTATCGTCGAGCACGTGCTGTGCCACGACAGCGACGCGGTCGCAGAAGCCATCCATGCCTTGACCGTGCGCGGTGCGCCGGCCATCGGTATCGCGGCCGCGTGGGGCGTGGTGCTGGCTGCGCGCGAGCTGCAGGCCGCCGACGGTGCTGCCGCATTGCAGCTGCTGGCGCCGGCGCTGGAGCGGCTCAACGCCTCGCGTCCTACCGCGGTCAACCTGGCTTGGGCGCTGGCGCGCATGCGCCGTGCCTTGGCGGTGGCCGGTGCGGACTGGAAGCAGGTGGCAGGGCTGGAAGCGCAGGCAATCTCCGATGAGGACCTGGCTGCCAATCGCCATATGGGTGCCTTGGGTGCGGCCTTGATCGCGCCGGGCAGTGGCGTAATGACCCATTGCAATACCGGCTCGTTGGCCACCGCAGGCTTCGGCACCGCTTTGGGCGTGATACGCGCTGGCGTCGCGCAGGAACGGATCGGCCGCGTGTTTGCCGGCGAGACCCGGCCCTGGTTGCAGGGCGCCCGCCTTACCGTTTGGGAGCTGCAGCAGGACGGCATCGACGCGACCTTGATCGCCGATTCTGCAGCCGCACACCTGATGAAGACCGGCGCGGTGCAGTGGGTGATCGTCGGTGCTGATCGCATTTGCGCCAATGGTGATACCGCCAACAAGATTGGCACCTACCAGCTGGCTATCGCCGCCCGCCATCATGGCGTCAAGTTCATGGTGGTGGCGCCGTCCTCGACCGTGGATATGGGCACGGCGCATGGCGACGAGATCGAGATCGAGCAGCGTGACCCGGGCGAACTGTTCGGCGTTGGCGGCGCGCGCACCGTCGCCGAGGGCATTGCCGCCTGGAACCCGGTGTTCGACGTGACCCCGGGCGAGCTGATCGACGCCATCGTCACCGAGCGCGGCGTGATCCTGAAGCCGGACCTGGCAACCATGGCCGCCGCCTTCGCGGACTGAGGTAATGCCGAGCCATCCTCGGCAGCGGCTTACCCGCCAAATCAGCCAGCGCAGCAGGTAGTGCCGAGCCATGCTCGGCAAGGGCTTCCCAGCCCCGCATCGACCCGCCGCGGCTGCGTGTAGGAGCGGCGTAAGCCGCGAAGCTGGTGGTGCTTGAAACCTGTGTTGCCGGGATCTGATGGCCAGGTGGCTTCGCGGCTGACGCCGCTCCCACAAGCCGCATTGGCCAGACCCAGCGCAGCATGGCTCTGCTCTACAGGTGCAGCGTAGTGCCGAACCATGCTCGGCAGAGGCCTTCCCGGGAATGCCCCAGCCGAGCACGGCCCGGCTCTACCTGTCGGCCAACCCTAAGTTCCTGATTTCTTCCGGTAAAACGCCCTTAATTGGCGGCGAAAAACCGCCCTTTGTGATAAACTCCGCAGGTTGATCCGAGTTTCCGGCAAGGTGGCCCGTCAAGGTGCTGTCGTCGGACAGGATCGCTACCTGACAACGGAACCCGAATGGCAGAAAACGCCAAGGAAATCATCCAGGTCAACCTGGAAGACGAGATGCGCAAGAGCTATCTCGATTACGCCATGAGCGTGATCGTTGGCCGCGCACTCCCCGATGCTCGCGATGGCCTCAAGCCAGTACATCGCCGCGTCCTGTTTGCGATGAATGAGCTGGGCGCTCACAGCAACAAGGCGTACTTCAAGTCGGCGCGTATCGTCGGTGACGTGATCGGTAAATACCACCCGCACGGCGATCAGTCGGTCTACGACGCGCTGGTGCGTTTGGCGCAGCCATTCTCGCTGCGCTACATGCTGGTGGACGGCCAAGGTAACTTCGGTTCGGTCGACGGCGACTCGGCAGCAGCAATGCGTTACACCGAGGCACGCATGTCGCGCCTCACGCATGAACTGATGGCCGATATCGACAAGGAAACTGTCGATTTCCAGCCCAACTACGACGAAAAGGAACTGGAGCCGACGGTCATGCCGACCCGGTTCCCGAACCTGCTGGTCAATGGTTCGGCCGGTATCGCGGTGGGCATGGCGACCAATATTCCGCCGCACAATCTCACTGAATCCATCAATGCCTGCATCGCGCTGATCGACGATCCGTCGATCGACGTCGACGGCTTGATGGAGTACATCCCGGGCCCGGATTTCCCCACCGCCGGCATCATCAATGGCACCGCCGGCATCATCGCCGGCTACCGCACCGGTCGTGGCCGTGTGCGCATCCGTGCCAAGGCTGATATCGAAGTGGCTGACAATGGTCGTGAATCGATCATCGTCACCGAGATTCCGTACCAGGTGAACAAGGCGCGGTTGATCGAAAAGATCGCCGAGCTGGTCAAGGAAAAGAAGCTCGAAGGCATCAGCGAGCTGCGCGATGAGTCCGACAAGGACGGCATGCGCATCTACATCGAAATCAAGCGTGGCGAGTCGGCCGAGGTTGTGCTCAACAACCTGTACCAGCAGACCCAGATGGAGTCGGTGTTCGGCATCAACATGGTGGCGCTGGTCGATGGCCGGCCGAAGCTGTTGAACCTCAAGGAAATGCTGGAGGCGTTCATCCGCCACCGCCGTGAGGTTGTCACCCGTCGCACCATCTTTGAACTGCGCAAGGCGCGTGCGCGTGCGCACGTGTTGGAAGGCCTGACGGTTGCCTTGGCCAACATCGATGAAATGATCGAGTTGATCAAGACCTCGGCCAACCCGGCTGAAGCCAAGGAGCGCATGCTCTCCAAGGTATGGGAGCCGGGTCTGGTGGGTGCGCTGCTGGGTGCCGCCGGTGCCGAGGCGTCGCGCCCGGAAGACCTGCCCAAGGCTATTGGCCTGGTCGACGGCCATTACCAGCTCAGCGAAGTGCAGGCCACGCAGATTCTGGAAATGCGCCTGCACCGCCTGACCGGGCTGGAGCAGGACAGGCTGACCGAAGAGTACAAGCAGCTGCTGGAAGTCATCGCAGGCCTGATCCGCATTCTGGAAAACCCGGATGTGCTGCTGCAGGTCATTCGCGAGGAACTGGAAAGCGTGCGTGCCGAGTTCGGCGATGCACGTCGTACTGAAATCCGCCACAGCGAAGAAGATCTGGACATCCTCGACCTGATCGCGCCGGAAGACGTGGTGGTGACGCTGTCGCGCGCCGGTTACGTCAAGCGCCAGCCGGTCAGTGCCTACCGCGCACAGCGTCGTGGTGGCCGTGGCCGCAGTGCCGCTGCGACCAAGGACGAGGATTTCATCGAGCAGTTGTGGCTGGTCAATACGCATGACACGTTGTTGACCTTCACCAGCTCGGGCAAGGTGTTCTGGCTGCCGGTGCATCAGCTGCCGGAAGCCGGGTCCAATGCCCGCGGCCGGCCGATCATCAACTGGATCGCGCTGGAAAACGGCGAGCGTGTGCAGGCCGTGCTGCCGGTGCGCGAATACGACGAAAACCACTTCGTGTTCTTCGCCACCCGCAACGGCACGGTCAAGAAGACCCCGCTCAGCGAGTTCGCGTTCCGTCTGGCACGCGGCAAGATCGCCATCAACCTGGATGACGGCGACGCGCTGGTCGGCGTTGGCCTGACCGATGGTGAGCGTGACATCGTGCTGTTCGCCTCCAACGGCAAGACCGTGCGTTTCGGTGAAGACAAGGTCCGCTCGATGGGCCGTACTGCTACCGGTGTGCGCGGCATCAAGATGCCCAAGGGTGAGCAGGTTGTCAGCCTGATCGTTGCCGAAAGTGCCGGTGGCGTCGAAGACGAGAACGAAGACGAGAACACTGTTGTTGAGGAAGTGGCAGCGGACAGCGGCGAGATCATCGATGTTGCCGACGATGCTGGCGTGCAGTACATCCTCACCGCGACCGAGAACGGCTACGGCAAGCGCACACCGCTGGCGGACTATCCGCGCAAGGGGCGTGGCACGCAGGGCGTGATCGGCATCCAGACCAGCGAACGCAACGGCAAGCTGGTCAGCGCGGTATTGCTGGGTACTGGCGATGAGGTGTTGTTGATCTCCGACGGCGGCACCCTGGTGCGCACGCGCGGTTCGGAAATCTCCCGCGTCGGCCGCAACACCCAGGGCGTTACCCTGATCCGTCTGTCCAAGGGCGAGAAGCTGCAGGCGGTTGAACGCCTGGATGCATCGCTTGAGGCGGAGGATGAGGTACTGGAGGGCGATGGCGCCGCTGCTGTGGAAGTGCAGACCCCGGCAGTTCCGGAGGCCTGATTTCCTCAGGGTTTCAGTTATGGAAAAGCGCCGGCATGCCGGCGCTTTTTTTGTCTGGGGTTTTGAGTTCATGCGCTGAAAGCCTGCCCTCACCCCAACCCCTCTCCCGCACGCGGGAGAGGGGCTAGTGCACCGCGAGACGAAGCGATCCGAACCCATCTCCCGCTTCCGGGAGAGGGGCTAGTTACACCGCCCGACGAAGCGGACTGAGCCCCTCTCCCGCGTGCAGGAGAGGGGTTGGGGTGAGGGGAAGCTCCTGACTAGCGATCCCAAACAAGCGAACCCAAGCAACCCAATCCAAATAAAGCCCCTGCGACTAATGTCGCAGCGACATTCCCTCCCGGCTGACCGACTCTCTACCGGTAACATCCTTGGAGAGGGAGAGGCCCCAGATGTACCAGGATCTTGGTCGCAACCAGGCCAACTACACCGCATTGTCGCCACTGAGTTTTCTGCGCAAAGCAGCCACCGTGCATCCGCAACGGCTGGCTGTCATCCACGGTGAACGCCGTCTGGATTGGGCGCAGGTTTACCAGCGTTGCCGCCGGTTGGCATCGGCGTTAAAGCGCATGGGCATTGGCAAGGGCGATACCGTTGCGGCGCTGCTGCCAAATACCCCGGCGATGATCGAGCTGCACTACGGCCCGGCGATGCTTGGCGCGGTGTTGAATACGCTCAACACGCGGTTGGATGCACAGACCCTGGCTTTCATGCTCGATCACGGCGAAGCCAGAATCGTATTCAGTGACCGGGAATTCGCGCCTTTGATGGAGCGGGCGCTGGCGCTGTGCGCGCACCCGCCACAGGTCATCGATGTCGATGATGTGGAGATCGAGGAAGGCGCGTTTCTCGGCCAGATCGAGTACGAGGCCTTGCTTGCATCCGGCGACCCGGAGTTCGCATTCGAATTGCCGGCCGACGAATGGGATGCGATCACCCTGAACTACACCTCGGGCACCACCGGTGATCCGAAGGGCGTGGTTTATCACCATCGCGGCGCCTACTTGAATGCGGTGGCCAACATCATCGACTGGGGCATGCCACAACACCCCGTGTATCTGTGGACGCTGCCGATGTTTCACTGCAACGGCTGGTGTTTCCCGTGGACGATGGCGGCAGTAGCCGGCACCCAAGTCTGCCTGCGCCGCTTCGATCGCAAGCAGGTGCTGGAGTTGATGCGTGAGCACGCGGTCAGCCATTACTGTGGTGCGCCGGTGATTCATGCGGCACTTGCTGCCGCGCCAGAGGACAGCAAGCAGGGCTTGGTCGGCGTCAAGGGCCAGGTCGCCGGTGCCGCGCCACCGGCCGCGGTGCTCGAAGAAATGGAGCGTATGGGCGTGGAAATCACCCACGTCTATGGGCTGACCGAAGTGTATGGCCCGGCCTCGATCTGCCAGCCGCAGCCCGATTGGGCGCAGCTGCCTATTGCCGAGCGCGCCGAACTCAACAGCCGCCAAGGCGTGGCCTGTCTGCTGCAGGAGGACATGCAGGTGCTGGATCCCGAGACTCTGCAACCGGTGCCTTGGGACGGCGAGAGCGTTGGCGAGATCATGTTCCGCGGCAACATCACCATGCAGGGTTACCTGAAGAATCCGCGTGCCACGGCCGAGGCATTTGCGGGTGGCTGGTTCCATACCGGTGATCTGGCGGTGGTCTATGCCAATGGTGCGGTCAAGATCCGTGATCGCTCCAAGGATGTGATCATTTCCGGCGGCGAAAACATCTCCTCGCTTGAGCTGGAAGATGTGCTGTGCCGCCATCCCGCCGTGCTGGCGGCGGCGGTAGTGGCCAAGCCGGATCCGAAGTGGGGCGAAACGCCTTGTGCCTTCATCGAGTTGAAGGAAACCCTGGAACTGGCCAGCGAAGATGCGCTCGCCCATTGCCGCCAGCATCTGGCGGGCTTCAAGGTACCGCGGCGCTTCGTATTCGGCCCCTTGCCGCGCACGGCCACCGGCAAGGTGCAGAAGTTCACCTTGCGTGATGCGGCGAAGGAGCTGGCCGATCTGGACTGATACTGCAGCCACTCTGGCTGTCCACGAAAGCTGCTGCCTGCATATGGCGGTGCAACTTGCAGCAGCCTGCGCCCGCTACTAGAGTGCAACAACCTTAGGCTCATTCAGGGAATGATCATGCTCTCAAAGATGACGGGTTTGATGCTGCTTGTTGTCGCGGTTACTGTCAGTCCGTCGGTCATTGCAGGGAATGCTGAGCCGTTGCAGCTCGCTCCCTCCGAAGCCCTGAAGCTCTGGACTCCCGGTGGAGGGGAGTTCCATCCCCGGATGCCGGCAAACCATGGCAAGGTAGCGTTTGCGGAGGAAGTTACCGTTGCCTACACGGTAACCAAACGTGGTCGAACCAAGGATGTCGAGGTGATAGAGGCGAAACCGACTGGAGCCAGCTCCGAATGGGCACTCAATGCAGTGAAGGCCATGCGTTTTGATCCCACCGAGAGCAACTCAGCGCGGCAACCGGTTCGCAGTCAGTTGTCAACGCATTGGGACAGTCCGGCACGTTAGATCTCGCACCGAAAGGATGAACAAAGCCGAGAGTTGCCCGGCTTTATTCTGTCGTGTGCATCCCTGTAGTGCCGAGCCATGCTCGGCAAGGGCATTGCCAGTCAAGCCTCTGCCGAGCATGGCTCGGCACTGCCGGTAAGGCCGCAGCGGAGCATGGCTCCGCTCTACGGACGTCTATTGGCTGGCGACGGCTCAGCGCGGCGTGCGCACCATGCGCTCGAGCAGGTGCTCGACCAGGCCGGCCGGGTTGCTGGTGCGGCCTACGTGGGTGACCGAGGTCTGCACCACCGAGCTGCGCTTGGCGGTGAGGAAGTGGAAGCGTGCGCGTGGTGGCAGCTGTGCGATGGGGCCTGCGCCGGGCTCTCCCTGGCAGATCGCGACGATGGCATCCAGCCATGGCTGCACGGCGGCCTGGTCCAGTTGCGGTGCAAACGCCTGCAGGCGTGCGGCATCGATTTCGATGGCAGCCTGCAGGTAAGCGGCGCTGGGGCAGGAGACGATCACGCCAACGTTGATGAATTCCTCGCGCTCCACCCGCGGTACAACGCGGATGACAGCGTAGTCATAGGTATGCAGCGTGGGCACGGACCGCCTCCTGTACGAAGGAATCGCGCAACTGCAGGCGGCGCTTCAGATAGCTGGCATACGCCGAACGATAGGCATCGACATCGCTGAAGCTGGGCTCGCTCTGCAGCCAGCTTTCAGGGATCTGCGCGACGATACCGTCGATGACCGCATCGGTCAGCAAGGGGGCCAGGGCTGCGTCAGCCTCGGCGATGCGGCTGGCGAATGGCAGCAGCACGTGATCACGGATCAGCACAAAGGGTTTGCCACAGGCTTCGCCGGCGCTCTCCCAATCGTGGTGGAAATACAGCGCGGCGCCGTGGTCGATCAGGTAGAGCTTGCGGTGCCAGACCATCAGGTTCGGGTTGCGCGCGGTGCGGTCCACATTGCTGGTGTAGGCATCAAACCAGGCGATGCGCGAGGCCAGCTCGGCATCGGGCTGCATCGCGGCCGGGTCGTAATTGAGCGCGCCTGGCAGGTAGTCACTGCCAAGGTTGATGCCTTCGCTGGCGCGGATCAGATCCTGGATCTCGGGATCCGGTTCGGTGCGGGCGAACTCACGGTCCAGTTCGACTAGTGCGATGTCCGGCATTGGCAACCCAAGCACCTGAGCAAGCCGGCCGACCACCAGCTCGGCGATCAAGGCCTTGGGGCCTTGGCCTGCGCCACGGAACTTGATGACATACATGCCATCGTCATCGGCCTCGATCACTGCTGGCAGTGAACCACCTTCTCGCAGCGGGGTGATATAGCGGGTGGCGTGGACCGTTTTCAAGTGTATTGAACCGGTTTGGGCTGGGCGGCCAGCCTAACCCAAAGCCGAGCCCGGGGCGTGGGCCGGCTGGCAGTTGAGAACGCAGTCGGCGCGGTACAACGGCCCGCCGGTCGGATGACAGGCGGCCGGCGTTGTTCAAGCCGTTGCCGGCGGCGGATTTTCTCCGTGTGCACTCAGGCTGCGCCGGACATGCAGGCCACTACCGAGGCTCCAGTCGAAAGTGGTGCAATAGCAAGGGTGGCTGGGTTCAATCCCTGGCGGGTGGATTTTCACTGCGCAGCAGGTTGCGGGCGCTGTCCCACCAACCGGCGAGCATGCCCTTGCCCTCTTCGGTCATCTGCCCAAGCTTGCCGTTCTGCTGGTCGACGAAACCGATAAGACTGCGCATGCTCTGCGGGCCATGCAGGCGTGCTTCGCGCCACACGATCATCGCGAACACGCGGGCAGCCCAAAGGGAAGAGTCGACGCTGCCGGTCTCGGCTTCGATCTCGCCGATCACCTGCTGCAGATAGTCGCGCACCTCGGCCGGGACGTGCGGATCATTGGACAGCCGCTTCAGTGCCACCAGGCCCTGCCGCAGATCGCCCTGCTGGATTGCCAGTCCGGCGTTGCTTAGCTCGATCAGCCACGGCAGTTCCAAAATCAGCGCGATGGCTTCCACGTGTACCTGGGCGCGCGCCGCGTCCTTGTCCGCCAGCGCGGCGTAGCCGAGCACGGCATGGATGACGAGGGCTTGCACCAGCGCCTGCTCGGCATTGACGGCACTGCTGCGCGGGCCGCCGTAGGTTGCCAGTTCACTTTGTCCGCGCGCCAGTTGCGGCCACTCAAGGCGCTGGAATGCTACCGAGCGCAGTGCCGCACTGACCTGATCCAGGTCGCGGCAGGCCGGCAGGGCATCAACGATGTCGGCCTCGGCGATGGCCAGGGTGCCGCGGTTCGCGGTCAGTGCGCTGTAGCCGAGCAGGACGTGCGCCAGGCATTCGTTGCCCTGCGTGAGTGGCGGTACCGGCTTCCCATTGGTCAATTGGCTGCTCAGCGCCCAGGTAGCATAGGCGGCGGGCAATCCCTTGTGCGAGACCTGCCGGTAGCGCTTGTAGGTGAAGCTGTCGCGCAGAGCGTCCAGCTGTTGTTGTTCGGTTTTCTCGCCGCAGGCCGTCAACAACAGGCAGGCGACGATGCAGCTCAGCAGCCGATGGCGGCGAGGGCGGGGCGTTGGCATTCCGTTGCAGCTCCGGTAGTTCGTGCGCGCAGTGTGCCACGCTGAACGGCGGTCGTGCTTTCGTGGCAAGCGCGGACGCGCTAGGGTCGCGCATCGGTGAGACGGTGCGGGGTACGGGCATGGGTGGTACAGGAATGATGGTGTGGCAGCGTCTGTTGATGGCTGGCGCAGGTTTCGCGCTGTTGGTCGGCTGCGCCAGCGTGCCCACTGCACCTGTCGGCCCTGCTGCGGATGTGGTGCGGGCAGATATCGAGCGCCGCATTCCGACCCGGGTGGGTGAGCGCGCCGGCTGGGCGGCCGATATCCAGACGGCGCTGGCTGCGCAGCACCTGCCCGCCAACCCGGAAAACATCTGCGCGGTGCTGGCGGTGATCGAGCAGGAATCCGGTTACCGTGCCAATCCGGAGGTGCCGGATCTGCCGCGTATTGCCAGGGGCGAGATAGACCGCCGCGCTGCCGCGTTGCATGTGCCCAAACTGCTGGTGGACACAGGTTTGAAAATGAAAGCCAGCGATGGCCGCAGTTATGCGGAGCGGCTGGCGCGGGTACGCAGTGAGCGTGACCTCAGTGAACTTTACGAGGAAATCATCGGCCGCGTACCGATGGGGCAACGCCTGTTTGCCGGCAAGAATCCCGTGCAGACCGGCGGCGCGATGCAGGTCGGCATCGCGTTTGCGCAGGCCAACGCGCAGGACTACCCGTATCCGGTGACGCGCAGCATTCGTGATGAAGTTTTTACCCGTCGCGGTGGTGTGTATTTCGGAACCGCTCACCTGCTCGGATACCAGACGCCGTACACGCAGAAGGTGCATCGTTTCGCCGATTACAACGCAGGCCGCTATGCCAGCCGCAACGCCGCATTCCAGGCCGCGGTTGTCCGCTTGACCGGGGCGCCGCTGGCATTGGATGGCGATCTACTGGTGCCGGATGCGCCAATCGACAAGCCAAGCCAGACCGAGCGCGCGGTGCGCAGTCTCGCGCCGCAGTTGGGCTTGGATGAGCGTCAGATCCGCCGCGCGCTTGCGCAGGCCGACCGTTTGGAGTTCAGTGACAGCGCCCTGCATTCGCAGGTGTTTGCGTTGGCTGATGCGCGTGCAGGCACGGCGCTGCCACGCGCGGTTATACCGGGTATCCGCCTGGACAGCCCCAAGATCACCCGAGAACTGACCACCGAATGGTTCGCCAACCGCGTGGACACGCGCTACCGCCAATGCCTGCAACGGTAGTGCCGATCCATGCTCGGCAGAACCGTCACCGATAGGCCATTGTGGGAGCGGCGTAAGCCGCGAAGCTAATGCCAATGAAGTTGCAGGAATACCGAGTGATCGGTCGGATCACCAGCTTCGCGGCTCACGCCGCTCCTACAACAGCCTGCAGCTTCAGTCCCTGACCGGATGCCGTGCCAGCGCGCGTGCGCCGGTGATGATCATGCGGATCATCTGCGACATTTCCTCGATCAACTCCGGGTCGCGCTCTTCGGGCAGGTCGATCGCGCTGCCGCCCATGGCGAACACCAGGCGGGTAATCGCCTTGGCGGCCAGTGCCGGCTCATGCAGGGTTGCGCCATCCAGCGCGGCCAAGCGCACCAGGTCGGCTTTCAGTTCTTCTTCGAAATAGCCCAGCTCGCGGTCCACCGCCTGCTTGAACGCATCCGAGCCGGCCGTGCCTTCGCGCAGCAGCACATGCATCAGACGGTCATCGGCGCGCAGTTGCTCCATGAAGGTTTCCACCGACAGCCGGATCACGCCACGGTTGCTGTCGGCTGCGCGCAGCCGTGCCTGGCCGATGATGGTGCGCAATGAACGGCCGGCCAGATCGATCAGCGCCACCGTCAGTTCGTCCATGTCACGGAACTGGCGATAGAACGAATTGGGCGCGATGCCGGCTTCGCGCGCCACCTCGCGCAGGCTGAGCGTGGACACGCTGCGGTGCGGGCCGATCAACGACAACGCAGCGGCCAGCAGGTCGTCACGCGAGATGGAGGCCTTGCGCGCGGGGTGCAGGTCATCGTGTGCGGGCAGGGGCTGGTCGCGTGCTGTCATGAGGCTCTGGCCGGTCAGGTCCGTGAATCATAGCCTGTACAGCGAATATACAAGTGTATACACAGCTGTATGCTCGGCCGTATAGTGCAGCCATGAGTGCCGTCTACCGCAATACCGCGCCACCACCGATCCCGTGGCTGAGTGAAGGTTTCTTTGATTTCTGGGCTACCCGGGTGCATCCGCTGTGGACGCTGCGGCGGCCGTTGGCGCGCCTGCTGGCGCGGCACAGTGCCAGCGCCGATGCGGTAACCCTTGAGTTGCAGCCCAACCGGCATTTCCGTGGGCTGCAGGCGGGGCAGCACGTCAATCTGGCCGTAGAGCTGGACGGCCGCCTGACTACCCGCAGTTACAGCCCGACCCTGCTGGAGAACGGGCGCCTTGCAATCACCGTCAAGCGCATTGCCGGTGGCAAGCTCAGTCAGCATCTGGCTGACGATGCGGCCATCGGTGACATCTTCACGCTGGGCCAAGCCTTTGGCGAAATGCAGCTGCCGGTAGGCCCGCTCCCAAGGCTGGTGCTGCTGGCGGCAGGCAGTGGCATTACCCCGATGCGCGCCTTGCTGCGCCAGCTTGCCAGTCAGGGCATGAGCACGCCGGTCGACCTGATCTACTGGGCGCGTCAGCGCGAGCAGCTGTGCTTTGTCGACGAGTTCCTTGCCATCGCTGCGCAGCATCCTGCGTTCCGCCTGCATCTGGCAGTGACCGCTGATGCCGTTGCGCCGGCTGCGCGGATAGACAACTACGATCTTTCCGATATCGGCGAGCTGGCCGGCGCGCATGTGCTGGCCTGCGGCCCGGGCGGCTTTGTCGATGCTGCGCGTACGCGCCTGCAGGCCCAGGTTGCGCAATTCGACAGCGAGGCATTCAGCAGCCCGCAACTGGCCGAGGTGGAGCAGGGCAGTGTGCAGGTGCAGCTGCTCAAGAGCGGCCGCACGCTGACCGTAGCGCGCGGTGTGGCCTTGTTGCCGGCGCTGGAAGCGGCTGGCATCCAGCCGGCCAGTGGCTGCCGCATGGGCATCTGCAATACCTGCGTCTGCGGGAAAACCTCGGGCATCACCCGGCATACGCTGACCGGCGATTACGACAGCGAGCCTTCCGTTCCGCTCAAACTGTGCGTCAACAGCGCCAGTACCGATCTGACCCTGGAGTTGTAAGTCATGTCCTCCGTGCACAACCGCGTGCTGTCGCCTGCCGAACTGCAGGCCTTTGGCGATGAACTCGATGGCGTGCGCGCAAGGCACCAGGCCTTGCTAGGCGCCAGTGATGCCCGCTACATCCGGCGGATTGTCGCTGCGGTGCGCTGGACCGGTGTTGCCGGGCGGGCACTGCTGTTCTTGGGGGCGTTCGTGCACAGCGTGCTGGTGCCGGCATGGATTGCCGGCGTGCTGTTGCTTGGCCTGTCCAAGATCCTGGAGAACATGGAACTGGCGCACAACATCATCCATGGCCAGTACGACTGGATGGGCGACCCGCAGCTGCAGGGCAAGACCTACGAATGGGATATTGCCGGCACCTCTGAAAATTGGCGCAAGACCCACAACTTCCGCCACCACACCTATACCAATGTGCGCGGCCTGGATGACGACATCGGCTACGGCCTGTTGCGGATCTTCCCGGAGCAGCGCTGGCACCCGTTCTTCCTTGCCCAGCCCTTCGTCGCGGTGGTGTTCGCGCTGCTGTTCGAGTGGGGCATCGCCATACAGGATCTGCGCATCGGCCGCGTGCTGGTTGGCAAGATGACCCTCAAGCAGCTGTGGAAGCAGGCGCGGCCGGTCGGCCGAAAGGCAATGCTGCAGATTCTCAAGGACTACGTGCTGTTCCCGGCATTGGCTGGCCCGTTCTTCCTGCCGGTGCTGCTGGGCAATGTGGCAGCCAACATCATCCGCAATGTGTGGACGTATGTAGTGATCTTCTGCGGTCACTTCACCGCCGATGCCGAGACTTTCCCCAAAGAATCCATTCGCAACGAAGGCCGTGGCCATTGGTATCTGCGCCAGCTGCGTGGCTCGTCCAACCTGACCGGCGGCAAGTGGATGGACGTGATGACCGGCAACCTCAGCCATCAGATCGAGCACCACTTCTATCCGGATATCCCGGCCAACCGCTATGCGGCGATGGCGGTGGAGGTGAAGGGTATCTGCGCGCGCTACGGCCAGCACTACAACACCGGTTCGCTGCCGCGCCAGTTCGGCCAGGTGATGTGGCGCATCCTGCGCCATGCCTTCCCCAGCAAGCCGGCGCCAGAGCGGCCGCTGGTAGCCCAGCAGCAAGCCGAAGCCGGCTGAGCGCGGCCAGTACGCCGCAGCCGGAAGTTCCGGTTGCGGTTCACATCTGCAGCAAGGCCAGCCCCAGCACTAGTCGCTAGTCGCTGACCGGGCGTGCTGCCGTGCGGGCGGGCTGTGCCGCCGCTGGCAATCCGAACAGCGGCCGCAATGGCGCGCAGCGCCGTATCAATGCATAGGCAGCCAGACACAAGGCAAACGTCGCGGTGATCAGTATCAGCGCCTCGATGCCGGGTTCGAGCTGCAAGGGCTTGAGCTTGTGTGCCAGCACCACGATCACGCTCTGGTGCAGGATGTAGAGCGGGAACACCGCCAGGGTGAGGTAGCGCAGCAGCGGGCTGTCGGCGCTGCGCCAACGGTAGGCAAAGCCCAACAGTGCTGCGATCGCGCACCATTGGTCCACCGCCCAGACAATGCGCAGTGCCAGCCGCAACTCCAGCGGCGGCGGTTGCGCATCGTTGTAGCCGGAGAAGTACCAGACATGGATCAGTGCGGCGTAACCAAGCCCGGCCAAGGCCAGTGACAGCCAGCGCAGGCGCTGCAGCGATGCCCAGAATCCAGTGCTGAACGCGGCCAGGAACCCGATCAGAAAGACGCTGCCGTACTGGGCGTGGTTGTACCAGTCGTCGACCAGGGCATGGGTCTGCTCGAAGCGGTTGACCAGCAGCAGGCGCGCGGCCGCCAGAACCAGCACCGGCACAAGCAGTGCGCCCCGGCCGTGCAGGGCCGTGCTGGCCCACTGCCGCAGGCGGTGCAGGGCAGTTGCCGGCAGCAGCCGCCACAGCAGCCACGCCAGTACGGTATAGGCCCAGAGATACGGCAGGAACCAGAGATGGTTCCAGGTGGGCAGGCGCAGGCAACCATCGCTGTCGCAGAAGCCGTGGTAGCCGCTGAGGTACTTGCCGTAAAACGCCCAGTACGATTCGTTGTAACCGCCGGGCAGTTGTTCGACCACCTGGTAATAGGCCTGCGGTGGCACGATCACCGCCATTCCGAACAGCAGGGGCAGCAACAGCTGCCGGGAACGGCGTCGCAGCAGGCCGTCAGGCCGGTGTTCAAACATGAAAGCGGTGGCGACGCCGGAAATCAGAAACAGCAATGACATCCGCCACGGCGAGGTCAGCAGCATCAGTGGTTCCAGGGTGATGCTCGCTGCCGGGCTTTTGACGTGCCAGTCCCAGCTCACGTAGTACATGCCCACGTGGTAGAGCACCAACAGACCAAAGGCGATTACCCGCAGCCAATCCAGATCGTGGCGCCTGTGCATTACGTGTCCAAGGCATGGAGAAGACCGCCATTCAAGCCGGGATGGGCAGCTGGCGTGGAGCGGAAGGGCCGGCCTGCGGGTGTCCAGGGACGAATGGAGGCGATCAGGGGATGGCGAGCGAGGGCTGCAGCGGCGAGGCCGTCTAGAATGCGCCGATGAGCCAAGCCACATCGCCCACGCTGTTGATTCGCTCCGCTGCCTGGCGGCGGAGCCTGGAGTTGCTGTTCTGGTTGCTGCTGGTGTTGATCAACTGCAGTGGCAACGCGATCACCACATGGATGGATGCCAACCGCTCCGGTGCCGCCTCCATGCAATGGTGGGAGCCGTGGGTCTGGGAGTTCTCCAGCGGGCTGGTGTGGTTGTTGTTGCTGGTACCGGCGATCGTCTGGTTCAGCCGTCGCTGGCCCCTGCATCTGGACAACTGGCGGCGGCGCCTGCCCTGGTATCTATTGGCCAGTGTGCCGATCTCGCTGCTGCATGTGCTGGCCATGTTTGCACTGAGAATGCTTGCCTATGCCGCTGTAGGGGAGCGTTATCACATCGGCTCCTGGCTTGATGAGCTGGTGTACGAATACCTCAAGGATGTGCGGACCTACGCGGCGATCCTGTTCTGCATCGACGGCTACCGTTTCCTGCGCAGGCGCCTGCAGGGCGAAGCGCAATTGCTGGCCGCGCCTGACGCCGGCCCGCCGGTGGAGCCGATCGAGCACCCAGAGCGGTTGCTGGTACGCAAGCTGGGCCGCGACTTCCTGATCGCAACGGCAGACATCGAATGGGCGCAGGCCGCCGGCAACTACGTCAATCTGCATTTGCGCGGCCACGACTATCCGCTGCGCATCACCATGGCCGCGCTGGAGCTGAAGCTGGATGCCACCTGCTTCATCCGTGTCCACCGCAGTTGGCTGATCAACCTCGCGCATCTGGTATCGATCGAACCGCTTGAGGGTGGCGAGGCCTTGCTGCATATGGCCGACGGCAAGACGGTTGCCTGCAGTCGGCGCTATCTGCCGCTGCTCAAGTCGCGCCTGAGCGAGGACGGGGAGCTCTCGCTCCAGGCCTGAGCGGGCGCCGGCGCGGCTGGGGTTGTCCGTCGTCGAAACCCGGCACAATGCGCCGGGCAAGGGGAAGGGGCTTGTGCCAGGCGGACTGCCACCACAGGGGCGGGTTGGCTGCTGGGCCGTACCGCCAACCCAGTTTTGGCTGGTGGCGCGTTTGATGTCCCAACCCTTGGACGGAGTACTGCGATGAGCCTGGTTGACTGGCGGCGGTGTTGGATGGTGGGCATGTTGCTGGGCGCAATGGCGCCAGCGGTTGCGCAGCAGGGCAGGCAGATCCTCCGGCCGCCGGTACTTATTGCGGTCTCCGAGGCCGAGCAGCCAATCGAGCTGCGACAGGCGAGCATCGATGGCGAGGTACAGGCGGGTATTGCCCAGACCCGGATAGAGCTGGTTTTCCACAATCCCAACCGGCGGGTGATGGAGGGGGAGCTGCAGTTTCCGCTGGCCGATGGCCAACAGATCAGCGGCTTCGCCCTGGATATCGACGGGCAACTGCGGGACGCGGTGCCGGTGCCGAAGGAACGCGGCCGGCAGGTGTTCGAGGCGATCACCCGGCAGGGCCAGGACCCGGCGCTGCTGGAACAGACCGCCGGCAACCAATTCCGGCTGCGCATCTATCCCTTGCCGGCAGGTGGCAGCCGGCGGGTACAGCTGACCATCCGTGAAGCGATGCCGCTTACCGGCCAGGGCTGGCAGTGGCGGCTGCCCTTGCAGTTCGCATCTACGGCAGGCGAGGTAAGCCTGCGACTGCGTGCGGCCGGTGCCGACAAGCTGGGCCAGGCGCCTTTCCGCTTGATGGCCGGTGGCCTGGATTGGCAGGGTAGTGGCCGGCAATTGCCGGCACAGCTGCAATGGCAGCTGCCTGCCCGGTTGCAGTCGTCTTTGCAGGCTGCCCGTTACGACGGCCAACACTATCTGCTGGCGCAGCTGCCGGTGGCAGCGCCTGCTCTGCGCCGCCTGCCGTCACGGATCGGCCTGCTGTGGGACGCCTCCGGCTCGGCGGGCACGCGCAACCGTGCACGTGAGTTCGCGCTGCTGGACCGTTATTTCGCAGCGATGGGCGAGGGCAGCGTGGTGCTGACGGTTCTGCGCGACAAAGCGGAAGCGGAGCGTCGTTTCAGCATTCGCAAGGGTGATTGGAGCGCCTTGCGGCGTGTGCTGGAACAGGCACCCAACGATGGCGCCAGCGCGCTGGCGGCGTGGATGCCCAGGGCGGAGCTTGGCGAGTACCTGTTGTTCAGTGATGGCTTGAGCAATTGGGGGCCAGCAACGCTGCCGGCATTGGCGGCAGATCAGCGCCTGTTTGCCATCAGCAGCGCCGTGGCCGGTGCCGACACGGCACGCCTGCGTGGCTGGAGCGAGGCCAGTGGCGGCGCGCTGGTGCAGCTGGAATCCGATGAGGTGGGCGCGGCGGCTCGTCGCTTGTTGGCCGTGCCGCCGACGGTGGACGTTGCACCCGCCCCGGGCCTGCACGATGTGGTGGTTGATCGTCGCAGTCTGGAACAGGGCTGGCTGTGGTTGTCTGCGCGGACTGACGCTGCGCCAGCGGCGTTGCGGGTACGCGTCAATGGCGGGCAATGGCAGGAGCTGAGTGTCGGTCCCGCCAATACCGATGGCGGTTTGGTCGCAGGGCTGTGGGCGCAGGCGCGCTTGCAGCAGCTGGCGGCGGACCCGCGCGGCAATCGCGAGGCCATGCAGTTGCTGTCGCAGCAGTTCGGCATGGTCAGTGAAGGCAGTTCGCTGCTTGTGCTGGATACGATCGAGGATTACCTGCGTTACGCGATCCGGCCGCCGGCTGGGTTGCGTGCTGAATATGACCGTCGTTTCGCCCGTCAGGTCGCCGACCGCGATGAGGCGCGACGGACCCATCTGGATCAGGTGGCCGAACAGTGGCAGCAGCGGCAGAGCTGGTGGTCGAAGCGTTGGCCGAAGGACTCGGCGTTGAAAGTTGCAAAGACGACGAACCAGACGGCGCGGCGTGCAAGTGCGCCGCCCCCGTCGCCGGTAATGGCGATGGCGCCACCACCGGCACCCGCCCCGGCGGCTGCAATGGTGGCTGAGGCAGCGGTCTCCGATCAGTTCAGGGTCGCCGATAGCGCTGTTGCGGCGGCGGGCGTCGACGAGCCGGTCAACTCCGGTGCGGTACAGATCAAGCTGGCCGCATGGGAGCCGGACTCGCCAATAGCCCAGCGCCTGCGCAAGGCACCTGCCGGCGAGTTGTACGCCTGGTATCTGGACGAACGTGACGCCAATGCCGACAGCAGTGCGTTCTTCCTGGATGTGGCCGATATGCTGCTGGCTGCCGGCCAGCGCGAACTGGCGCTGCGGGTGCTGTCCAACCTGGCCGAAATGGAACTGGACAACCGCCATCTGTTGCGGGTGCTCGGTTATCGCCTGATGCAGGCCGATCAGCCGGGGCTGGCGGTGCCGGTGTTCGAGCAGGTACTGGCGATGGCCGATGACGAGCCGCAGAGCTTCCGCGACCTTGGCTTGGCGCTGGAGGCGGCAGGGCGCCCGCAGCAGGCGATTGATCCGCTCTATCAGGTGGTGCAGCGGCAATGGGATGGGCGCTTCGATGGCGTTGCCTTGATCGCGCTCGACGAGCTGACCAATCTGCTGGCGCGCGGTGGCTCGGCGCTGGATGCGAAGCAGGTTGATCCGCGCCTGCGCAAGGCGATGCCGCTGGATCTGCGGGTGGTGCTGGCCTGGGATGTCGACAACAGCGACATGGACCTGTGGGTCACCGATCCCGATGGTGAGCGCGCCTACTACGCCAATCGCCTGACTTATCAAGGTGGGCAGATGTCGCAGGATTTCACCGGCGGCTACGGCCCGGAGCAGTTCTCGCTGCGCGATGCCAAGCCCGGCATCTACAAGGTGGAGGCCAATTACTTCGGCAGCCGTCAGCAGCTGGTCACCGGCCCGGCAACGTTGATGCTGCGCCTGAGTACCCATTGGGGCACGCCGCAGCAGCAGGACAAGGCGGTAACCATGCGCCTGCACGATGCCACCGACACCGTGTTGGTAGGCGAGTTCGAAGTGCGCTGAGGCTGTTTGTAGCAATCCGCTGTTTGTTGTTTGTGGGAGCGGCGTAAGCCGCGAAGCAAACAAGGCATCAGCACGAGGGATTGGCAACGTCAGCTTCGCGGCTGACGCCGCTCCCACAAAAAAAGCCCGATGCCAGGGATCTGGCATCGGGTCTGGGACAGCGCTGCGAGGATTGCGAACCGGTCTGCCGTCTGTTTGTAGGAGCGGCGGCAGCCGCGAAGCCCACAGATACCGCCAAAGCACAGTCAACATGATTTGGAACTGCGCCGACTTCGCGGCTGACGCCGCTCCCACAAAAAAAGCCCGATGCCAGATCTCTGGCACCGGGCTTTTGGTTACGGCTGCTTACTTGCGGCGGGCAAGCAGGCGGTAGCTGCCGCTGGCGTTGGAGTCGAAGCTGTGCGCGAGCACGATGTAGCGGCCGGCATCCAGCTCGATTTCCAGGTTCGGATCCAGGCTGTCGTCGCTGTCATCCTGCTGGGCGACTTCTTCACCGTTGCGCATCACCGTGATCATGCCGTCCAGGCTGGACGAACCGGCGGTCATGCTGATCACGTACTTGCCCTTGCGCGGAATCTCAAGGGTGTACAGGTCGCGGTTGCCGGGGCGCAGCTGGCCGCTGACTTCGCGGCCGAGTTTGAGCTCGGGACGGGTCGGGCCATCAGGCGCGGCTGCGGTGGCGGTGACCAGCTGGAACACGCCGCCACGGCTGTTCACCGAACGCACCGATACGTTGTACTCGCCCGCATCCAGCACCTGGCTGATGCGCGAGTTGACCCCACCACCGCCATCATCATCGCTCAGGGTGATGTCGCCGCCCTGCACGGTAAGCATGGTGTCCATGTCCTTGCCACTGGCATCGAACTGCACGCGGCGGCGTTCCGGCAGCTTCAGCACGAAGCTGCGGGTATCGTCGGCGCCGATGAAGCCGCTGACCGTGCCTTCCAGCGGCAGGGTGGTGCCGTCGTTGAAGACCAGGCCTTCGGGGAAGTCGGACTGTTCCACGCCCAGGTAGAACGCCCCGGAGGCCTCGCCCAGGCCACCGGCCGTCAGCGTGTAGCGGCCCGGCTGCAGCGGGGCGACCAGGCGCGAGTTGAGGTTGCTGCCGCCGTCATCGTCTTCCAGGTTGAGGCCGTTGCCGCTCAGTTCCAGGCGGGCATCGAACTCGGTCGATTCCAGGTTGATGGTGTACAGGCCCGGCTTGTCGACCTGCAGGACGAAGGTCTTGTCGCCGTTGCGCAGCCAATCGGTGACGCGGCGGCCAGCGGTCAGCGGCTTGCCGTCATAGGCGACGATGGGTTCGACCGAGAGCTGGAACGGGCCGAAGGCGCGGGCGTCGGCGCCGCTGACGGCCACCAGGTACTGGCCGGGCTTGTCGGCGCGCATGCTCAGCGTGGTGCTGCCTTCGCGGTTGCCTTCGGTGCGCGATACCAGCACGTCACGGTTGAACACGGCCAGCGCGCCATTGAGCGCGCCGTCCAGGGTCAGCGAGACCGCCTGGCCGGCGCCAAGCTGCAACGAGAACAGCTGGCTGCGGGTGCCGTCGCTGTAGTTGACCGGGCTGGAAGAGGTGATTTCGCCAGTGACATCGCCATCGATGGCGAGTGCGCGGGCAGGGCCGGCGGCATGCGCGGGGGCATGAACGGCGGCGGCAATGGCAAGGGACAGCAGTCCGGCTGCAAATCGCTTCACTTGAACTCCTTGATGTTGGAAGCAGGGGTAAAAAGCGGCCACGACGCCTGCGGGGGCGGGCATCGTGGCCGTGGACCCATCACGCCGGCTGGCGCGATAGGCGGTGTGGCTTAGTTGATGACGGCAGCAGCAGCGTCAGCGGCGGCTTCTTCGGCAGCATCCTTGCGGTTGCTGTTGGCCGGCGCGGCGACATCGCCACCACCCAGGTCGGTGGTTTCCAGCTCGAACACGCCCTGCTGGCTGCCCAGGCTGGTGACCGCAACAATGTAGCGGCCAGCGCGCAGGTCCAGGGTCAGCTGGGCATTGGTGCCGTTGCCGCCATCGTCGTTCTCTTCGTCAACGCCCGGGCCGGTGATCTTCAGCACCGAGTCAAAGCCGTCGGCGATGGCGTCGAACTGGATGTGCTTGGGTGCATCCAGGTTGAGCACGAAGGTGCGGCGGCCGCGCGAATCCATCATCGACTGCGCGGTCTGGCCAATGGTCAGGGCGGTGCCGTCGCGGGTGACCAGGCCGTTTTCGGTCGGGGTCAACTTGACGTTGAGCTTGAACGAGCCGGTATTGCCGTTCACCGAGGAGGCCGCGATGGTGTACTCACCCGGCTCCAGGTAGGTGCGGATGCGGGCATTGAGGTTGCCGCCGTTGTCATCGTCTTCCAGCTCGACGTTGCGGCCGTTCAGGTGCAGGTAGGCGTCGAATGCACTGGATTCCAAGGTGATGGCGTACAGCCCGGCCTTGTCGATCTTGAGCTTGTATTCCTGCTTGTCACCCATCAACCAGTCGGTTGCCTCGCTGTCGGCGCCCAGCGGCTTGCCGTCGTACGGCACCACCTTGGCGGCCTTGAGCTTGAACGGGCCGAAGGCATCGGCGCTGGCGCTGTTGACCGCGATCAGGTAGCTGCCGTCCTTGGGCGCGCGGAAGGCCAGATTGACCGAGCCGGCGGAGTCGCCTTCACCCGAGGAGCTGGAGGAAGCATTGGCAATCATGTTCTGGCCGTCGAATACCGCCAGCTGGCCGCTGAGCGAGCCGCCCAGTTCCAGCGAGACGGCTTCGCCGCTCTTCATGGTTACTTTGTAACCCTGGTGACGGCTGCCGTCGTTGTAATTCAGGGTGCTGGACGAGGTGATTTCACCGGAGACCGTTTCACCCACCGTCAGGTTCTGGGCCTTGTCGCCGCCGGCGGCCGTAATGCCCCCCAGCTTCTGGCAGGCGGTGAGTGCCAAGGTCATGGCGATAGCAGCAAACAAGCGGGCGTGGCTAGCGTTCAAGCTTAGGTCCTTCATAGTGAGAAATGTCTCCTTTTCCCGCCCTGGCGGGTCAGGGTGAGATTCTAACGTTAAGTTGTGTCTATTCAGCGAGAACAGATTCCGCTGCCGGCTGGGCGATGCCGGGCCAGCTGGATGCTAGAATTGGCGGCTTGTCTGCCTTATTAGACCGACCATGATCGAACTCAATCCCATCCGCCAGCGAATCACCGATCTGACTGATCGCGTGGTATCGCTCAGGGGGTATCTTTGACTACGACGTCAAGAAAGAACGTCTGGAAGAAGTAACCCGCGAACTCGAAAACCCGGATATCTGGAACAAGCCCGAGTACGCCCAGACGCTGGGCCGTGAACGCTCGATGCTGGACAAGACCGTCACCGGCATTGCCGATGTACTGGACGGCCTGTCCGAAGCCACCGAATTGCTTGAGCTTGCCGAAAGCGAGCAGGACGAAGACACCGCGCTGGCGGTGGTGGCCGACCTGGACAAGTTCCAGGCGCACATCGAGAAGCTCGAGTTCCAGCGCATGTTCTCCGGCGAGATGGACAGCTGCAACGCCTTCGTCGACATCCAGGCCGGTGCCGGTGGTACCGAAGCCCAGGATTGGGCGGAAATCATGCTGCGCATGTACCTGCGCTGGTGTGAAGCGCGTGGCTGGAAGACCGAGCTGATGGAAGTGTCCGGCGGCGACGTTGCCGGCATCAAGTCGGCCACCTTCCGTGTCGAGGGCGAGTTCGCCTATGGCTGGCTGAAGACCGAAATCGGCGTGCACCGGCTGGTGCGCAAGTCGCCGTTCGATTCGGACAACCGCCGCCACACCAGCTTCACCTCGGTATTCGTGTCGCCGGAAGTCGATGACAACATCGAAATCGACATCAACCCGGCCGACCTGCGCACCGACGTGTACCGTTCCTCCGGTGCCGGTGGTCAGCACGTCAACAAGACCGAGTCGGCGGTGCGTATCACCCACATCCCGACCAACACCGTGGTTGCCTGCCAGATCGGCCGCAGCCAGCACCAGAACCGCGACACCGCGATGAAGATGCTGGCCGCCAAGCTCTATGAGCTGGAAGTGCAGAAGCGCAACACCGAGCGTGACGCGCTGGAAGCGACCAAGTCCGACATCGGCTGGGGCAGCCAGATCCGCAATTACGTGCTCGACCAGAGCCGTATCAAGGACCTGCGCACCGGCGTTGAACGGACCGACACGCAGAAGGTGCTGGACGGCGACCTCGACGAGTTCATCGAGGCCAGCCTCAAGTCCGGCCTGCAGGCCGGCGCCAAGCGCATCGACGCTTGATCCGGAATGGCCCTGCACGGGCCATTCCCTTGTTGTACGGTGCGGTTGCAGGCCACTGCGGCCGCACCTTGTCATCTCCCCCAAATTGAATGAAAGCCATGACCGACCAGACCCCTGAAACGCAGCAGCTCCCCGTCGACGAGAACAGCCTCATCGCCGAGCGCCGCGCGAAACTCACGGCGCTGCGCGGGCAGGGTATTGCCTACCCGAATGATTTCCGCCGCGAGGATTTCGCCGGCAAGCTGCAGGCCGAATACGCCGATGCCGAGACCTGGACCAGCGAAGCGCTGGAAGCCACCGGCCGCACGGTGAAGATGGCCGGCCGGCTGATGGCCAAGCGCATCATGGGCAAGGCCAGCTTCGCCCAGATCCAGGACGAGAGCGGCCGCATCCAGCTGTTCCTGCAGGCCACCGCGCTGGGCGACATCTATGCCGCGTTCAAGGGCTGGGACGTGGGCGACATCATCGCTGTCGAAGGCGGCCTGACCCGCACCAAGACCGGCGAACTGTCGGTCAAGGCCAGCAGCATCCGCCTGTTGACCAAGTCGCTGCGCCCGCTGCCGGACAAGTGGCATGGTCTGGCTGACGTGGAGCAGCGTTACCGCCAGCGCTACGTCGACCTGATTGTCACCCCGGAGTCGCGCGAGGTCTTCATCAAGCGCTCCAAGATCATCCGCGCGATGCGTGCATGGCTGGACAACCGCGACTTCCTCGAAGTTGAAACGCCGATGATGCATTACATCCCCGGCGGCGCCACGGCCAAGCCGTTCACCACCCACCACAACGCGCTGGACATGCAGCTGTACCTGCGCGTGGCACCGGAGCTTTACCTGAAGCGCCTGGTGGTTGGCGGCCTGGAGCGCGTCTACGAAATCAACCGCAACTTCCGCAACGAAGGCGTCAGCACCCGCCACAACCCGGAATTCACCATGATGGAGCTGTACGAGGCCTACGCCACGTACAACGAAGTGATGGACCTGACCGAAGGCGTGATCCGCGATGTCGCGCAGAACGTGCTGGGCACTACCGTCGTTGAATGGGACGGCGTGCAGATCGACCTGGCTCCAGCATTCCGTCGCTGGCGCATGGACGAAGCCGTGCGTCACCACAACCCGGAAATCAGTGCGGCTGACTGCACCGATCGTGATGCGCTGCTGCGCCATTGCGAGCGCCTGAAGATCCGCGTCAAGCCGAGTTACGGCTGGGGCAAGCTGCTGCTGGAAATCTTCGAGGCCACGGTCGAGCACACCTTGATCCAGCCGACCTTCATCACCGATCACCCGGTCGAAGTCTCGCCGCTGGCCCGCGCCAGCGACAACGACGCTGGTTACACCGATCGCTTCGAGCTGTTCGTCAACGGTAAGGAGCTGGCCAACGGCTTCTCCGAGTTGAACGACCCGGAAGACCAGGCCGCACGCTTCCAGGCCCAGGTAGAGGCCAAGGACGGTGGCGACGACGAAGCCATGCATTACGACGCCGACTACATCCGCGCGCTGGAATACGGCATGGCGCCGACTGGCGGCCTGGGCATTGGCATCGACCGTCTGGTGATGATGCTGACCGGCCGCGCCTCGATCCGCGACGTGCTGCTGTTCCCGTACATGCGCCCGGAAGCCTGATCCCGCGCTGTTCGGCTGCGAACTGAAAGAACAAAGGCCTTCCCCTAACCGGGAAGGCCTTTTGCTTTGTGCAATGTAGTGCCGAGCCATGCTCGGCAAGGGCCCTGTAGTGCCGAGCCATGCTCGGCAGGGGCTTTACCAGCGAAAAGCTGCCCTCACCCCAACCCCTCTCCCGCATACGGGAGAGGGGCTAAAACGCCACAAATCGAAGCAACCTGCCCCTTCCGCGCGGAAAGCGTAGTGCCGAGCCATGCTCGGCAGAGGCCCTCCCGCTAATGCCTCAGCCCTACACGGCTGCACTCAACTACAGCACAGCCCGCACCCCCAGATTGATCAACATGCCGCCAGCCACCAGCCAGACAAACAACAGCAAGGCCAACAACATCGGCTTGGCACCGGCCTGCCGCAGCGCCGAGGCATGCGTGGTCAGGCCCAGCGCCGCCATCGCCATCGCCAGCAGCACAGTGTCCAGGTCCACCAGCACCTTCACCATCTCAGCCGGCAGCAACTGCAGCGAGTTGAAACCCACCATGGCAATGAAGCCAAACGCGAACCACGGAATAGTGATCTTCGAACGCTCGCCACTGCCGCTGTTCTGGCCGCGCGCCAGCAGTGCTGACAGACCCACCAGGAACGGCGCCAGCATCATCACCCGCACCATCTTGGTGATGACGGCGGCATCGGCGGCAGGTTCACTGACTGCACGGCCGGCAGCCACCACCTGCGCGACTTCATGCACGGTGGAGCCGGTGAAAACGCCGAACGCCGTCTCATCCAGTGGCATCCAGCCGGCGGACACGCCCCACTGGTAAAGCAGGGGATACAGGAACATCGCAACCGTGCCGAATACGACCACCGTGGCCACGGCGACCGCAACCTGCTCGGCGCGGCCCTTGATCACCGGCTCGGCGGCCATCACCGCAGCGGCGCCGCAGATCGAACTGCCTGCGCCGATCAATAGCGCCGCGTTGCGGTCCATGCCCAGCAGCCGGGTGCCCAGCCACCAGGCCAGGCCAAACGTCGAGCACAGCACCAGGGCATCAATCAGCACGCCGGCAAGGCCGACCTGGCCGATATCCTGCAAGGTCAGGCGCAGGCCATAGAGAATGATGCCCGCACGCAGCAGCGTGGCCTTGGAAAATCCGACGCCGGCATCGGCATGTGCGGCCATGCTGCGGTAAACGGTATTGCCCAGCACGATACCGATGACGATGGCCAGGGTCAGTGCGCTGATGCCGTGCTCCTGCATCCACGGCAGGGTGCCCAGCCAGATTGCCAGGCCGGCGATGGTGGCCGTCAGCAGCAGGCCGGGGAGGCGGGCGAGAGGCATGGGCGTCAGCCGTTGAGTCGAGGTATTCATAACGTTGGGTTATCAGAAGATAGCCCATGCTGCACCCGCGGTTATTACCTGTAAAACGGATAATATTGGTTGAATCAACCAGTTTATTGGATAGGTCATGCATCTCTCGCTGCGCCAACTGCAGATCTTCTCGGGGATCGCCGAGGCCGGGACCACCACCGCAGCGGGCGAGCTGCTGGGTTTGTCGCAATCGGCGGTGAGTGCGGCGCTGGGCGAGCTGGAAAGCCTGCTGGGGTTGGCGCTGTTCGACCGTATCGGCCGCCGCCTGGTACTCAACGGCCATGGCCGTGCCCTGCTGCCGCAGGCCCGAGCCTTGTTGGCGGGAGTGAATGACATTGAGCGCCGGTTCCGTGCCGACAGCCAGACCGGCGCGGCGGTGCGCTGGCAGGTGGGCGCCAGTACCACCATCGGCAATTACCTGATGCCAGCGCGGATTGCCGACCTGCAGGACCTGAATCCGCACGCCCAGGTCGAACTGGTCATCGGCAACACCCGCGAGGTCACCACTGCGGTGCAACGGCTGGAGGTGGATGTGGGCCTGATCGAAGGGCCCAGTCACGAGCCGGGCCTGGAGGTTGCGCAGTGGCGGCAGGATGAACTGGTGATCGTGTTTGGCCAGCGCCACCCGCTGGCATCACAGTTCAGCAACGGCGCCGATCTTGCGATGCTGCGGCAGGCCCGCTGGCTGTTGCGCGAGCCGGGCTCAGGTACCCGCGAAGCCGCCGAGCAGGCCCTGCTGCCGCATCTGCATGGGTTTGCCGAGGTGCTGCAGCTGGGCGGCACCGAGGCGATCAAGCAGGGCGCGGTCGCCGGGCTCGGCTTGGCCTGCCTGTCGCGGCATGCGGTGGCCGATCTGGTGACCCTGGGCAAGCTGCGCGTGCTGGCAACGCCATTGCCGCCGCTGCAGCGCCAGCTGTGGGTGGTACGCCATCCGGGCAAGCGGATTCCGGCCAGTCTGCGCCAGCTGCTGGGGCTGCCGGCGGATGTGTTTAGCGACGATTGAGCGCGGCCACCGTCATAGCCCGTACAATACGCCCATGCCTTTGATTACCTTGCAGAACGTCGACTACAGCGTCGGCGGCCCGTTGTTGCTGGAAAAAGCCGAACTGTCGATCGAGACTGGCGAGCGTATCGCCCTGATCGGCCGCAACGGCGCCGGCAAATCCACTCTCATGAAGCTGATGGCCGGCGAGCTCAAGCCCGATGACGGCGAGGTGCGCGTGCAGCAGGGCGTGCGCGTCACCCGGCTCGAGCAGGAGGTGCCGCATGGCGCTGCCGGCAGCGTGTTCGACGTGGTCGCCGATGGCCTGGGCGAACTCGGCCATTGGCTGGCCGAATTCCATCGCCTGAGCCACGCCGAAGTCTTCGATGGCGAGGCAATGGGCAATGTGCAGGCCAAGATCGATGCCGCCGATGGCTGGGGCCTGGACCAGCGCGTCGAGGAAACCCTGACCAAGCTCGACCTGGATGGCGATGCCGAATTCGGCCGCCTGTCCGGCGGCATGAAGCGCCGCGTGCTGCTGGCGCGTGCGCTGGTCGCCGGCCCGGACGTGCTGCTGCTCGACGAGCCGACCAACCACCTGGATATCGAAGCCATCGATTGGCTGGAAACCTTCCTCAAGGGCTGGAACGGCTGCGTGGTGTTCGTCACCCATGACCGCCGTTTCCTGCGTGCGCTGGCTACCCGCATTGTTGAAATCGATCGCGGCCAGGTCACCAGCTGGCCGGGCGACTGGGAAAACTACGAGCGCCGCCGCGAAGAACGCCTCAACGCGCAGGCGCAGGAAAACGCCCGTTTCGACAAGCTGCTGGCACAGGAAGAAGTGTGGATCCGGCAGGGCATCAAGGCCCGCCGTACCCGCGACGAAGGCCGCGTGCGCCGCCTCAAGGCGATGCGCAACGAGCGCGTACAGCGCCGTGAGCTGAGCGGCAACGTCAAGCTGGAAGCCTCCGGTGCGGAGAACTCCGGCAAGAAGGTCATCGACATCAAGAACATCAACTTCGCCTTTGGCGAGCGGGTGATGATCAAGGATTTCGAGACCGTCATTCTGCGCGGCGACCGCATCGGCCTGATCGGCCCCAACGGCAGCGGCAAGACCACCTTGCTCAAACTGCTGTTGGGCGAACTGCAGCCGGACAGCGGCGAAGTGCGGCAGGGCACCAACCTGCAGATTGCCTACTTCGACCAGTACCGCGCCACCCTGCGCGAAGACTGGAGTGCGATCGAGAACGTGGCCGAAGGCGCGGACTTCATCGACATCAATGGCAAGCGCAAGCACGTGCACGCTTACCTGCAGGACTTCCTGTTCACCCCGGAACGCGCGCGCGCGCCGATCACCCGCCTGTCCGGTGGTGAGCGCAACCGCCTGCTGCTGGCCAAGCTGTTCGCCCAGCCGTCCAACCTGCTGGTGATGGATGAACCGACCAACGACCTGGACGTGGAAACCCTGGAGCTGCTGGAAGAGCTGCTGGGCGACTACACCGGCACCTTGTTGTTGGTCAGCCATGACCGTGACTTCCTCGACAACGTGGTGACCTCCACGCTGGTGCTGGAAGGCGAGGGCAAGGTGGGCGATTACATCGGCGGCTACAGCGACTCGCTGCGCCAGCGCCCGGCACCGACCCAGACCGCAATGGCGGTGGCCAAGGCTTCGGCGACGGCGGCACCTGCTGCCGCACCGGCCGCTCCGGTTGCCGAGGCCGCACCCAAGCGCAAGCTCAGCTTCAAGGACGCGCGCGAGCTGGAGCAGCTGCCGGCCAAGATCGAACAGCTGGAGCTGGACGTGGAAGGCCTGACCGCGGCAATGAACGATCCCTCGTTCTATACGCGTACCAGTGCCGAAGTCACTGCGCATACGCAGAAGCTGACCAAGGTGCAGGCCGAGCTGGATGCTGCCTACGCACGCTGGCAGGAACTGGACGCCTGAGCCTGTTCTGACGGTCTACGCCTTGCTTCACCTGCCGTCCTCGCCGAGGACGGCAGGATGGTGTCCATGGATGCTGCGAGGTGAGGATGAAAAGACCGTTTGAGGTTGAGCGTATCGATCATGTGGTGTTCCGGGTCCGTGACCTGGAGCGCAGCGTAGCTTTCTATTCAACGGTGCTGGGCTGCGAGGTGGTGCGGCGACGCGACCATCTTGGCCTGGTGCATCTGCGTGCGGGCGCGTCGATGATCGACCTGATCAGCCTTGATGGCAGCTTGGGCGCGCGCGGTGGTGCCGGGCCGGGGCTGGAAGCGCGCAACGTTGATCATCTATGCCTGCGCATCGAGCCCTTCGATGAAGCGGCCTTGCTTGCGTATCTGTCCCAGCATGGCGCAACGCCATCGGCAGCAGCCGAGGTCAATTTTGGCGCGGAAGGCGATGGACTGTCGCTGTATTTCCGCGACCCCGATGGAAACACCATCGAGTTGAAGGGCCCGGCGTCGGTGGCCGCAGGCTGAAGCACGGTTCTGCTCCCTCCCTTGCACCGCAGGTGCAGGGGAGGGTTGGGAAGGGGTGCTTTTCGCTGTAGCGCTGGCGCTTCGAACGCGGCGGATTCTGCGCAGAGTTCAAAAGCACCCCTCCCAACCCTCCCCTTGGCTTCGCCAAAGGGAGGGCTCAGTACGTCGAGGGCATGCAGCTTTGCTCCCTCCCTTGCACCGCAGGTGCAGGGGAGGGCTGGGGAGGGGGGCTTTTCGCTGTAGCGCTGGCGCTTCGAACGCGGCGGATTCTGCGCGAAGGTCAAAAGCACCCCTCCCAACCCTCCCCTTGGCTTCGCCAAAGGGAGGGCTCAGTACGTCGAGGGCATGCAGCGCATTGC
>NZ_JBRRBO010000028.1:0-56273 GCF_056756175.1 Stenotrophomonas sp. STEN240
CCTCTGCCGAGCATGGCTCGGCACTACGGGCTTGCTTGTAACGCCTCTGCCGAGCATGGCTCGGCACTACCGGGGTGCGTGTAACGCCTCTGCCGAGCATGGCGCGGCACTACATGATTCAAAAGCCGCGGCCTGCCGCGGCTTTTGCTGTTTATTGGTTGCGCGCGCAAGCGTATGCAGCCGCCGTTCGCCCTGCAGTCGTAGAATAGGGCGATGAACGAAGTCGACCACAGCCATCTCGTGCACGGTCGTCGGCAACGCCCGGATGGGCCGTCGCCGGTGGACGTGATTTCCGTGCAGTCCCAGCTGGTCTACGGCCATGCCGGCAACAGCGCGGCAGTGCCGCCGCTGCGTGCGTTGGGGCTGCGCGTCGCCGAAATTCCCACTACGCTGCTCAGCAATGCGCCGTTCTACGCGACACTGCGTGGCCGTGTGCTGCCTGCCGATTGGTTTGCCGAACTGCTGCAGGGCGCCACCGAACGAGGCCTGCCGCAACGCGCCGGCGCGCTGGTGTCCGGTTACTTCGGCAGTGTCGCCAATGGTGCGGCCTTTGCCGATTGGCTGGACGAAGTACTGCCGCAATCGCCGCAGTTGCGTTACTGCCTGGATCCGGTGATCGGCGATACCCATACCGGGCCCTATGTCGAGCCCGGGCTGGAAAAGATCTTCATCGAGCGGCTGCTGCCGCACGCCTGGCTGGTGACGCCCAATGCCTTCGAGCTGGGCCGCCTTACCGGCATGCCGGCCTTGGAGCAGGATGACGCCATCGCCGCCTCGCGCAAGCTGCTGGAGCGCGGCCCGGAATGGGTGATCGCGCATTCGGTCTCCGGCGACCCCGGCGAGCTGGTGACCCTGGCCATCGGCCGCGAGCAGATCTGGCGCTGGACCTCACCGCATCTGCCGGTGGACGTTGCTGGCACCGGTGACGTGCTGATGTCGCTGCTGGTCGCGTTCCTGCTGAAAGGCCACAGCTTCGAGGACGCGGTAAGCCGCGCCATCGCCGGTGTGCATGCGGCACTGGAAGCGACCTTGGCCACCGGCGTCGAAGAGTTCGACGTGCTGGCGGCCGCACCGGCCGCCTTGGGTACGCCTTACCGGTTCCGCGCCGAGCGTCTGGCGTGAGTCTGCGCCCGGTGATCGGCATCGTCGGCAGCGGCGGTGCCTTCGGGCGTTGGCTGCGCGGCTTTTTCGAGGCGCGGATGGGCTTGCAGGTGATCGGCCATGATCCGATCGATGCGGGCTCGCAGACACCGGAGCAGTTGCTGGAACAGGCCGATGTGTTGCTGTTCTCAGCGCCAATCCGGCATACGCCTGCATTGATCCGCGAGTACATCCGGCAATCGGGTGGGCGTGAGCGCGGCAAGCTGTGGCTGGACGTCACCTCGATCAAGGCCGAGCCGGTGACTGCGATGCTGGAATCGCAGGCCTCGGTTGCCGGGCTGCACCCGATGACGGCACCGCCCAAGGCGCCGACCTTGAAGGGCAGGGTGATGGTGGTCTGCGAGGCGCGCCTGGATGCGCACTGGCAGGCATGGCTGGACGAACTGTGCAGCGCCCTGCAGGCCGAATGCGTGCGCGGGACTGCCGGACACCACGACCGGGTGATGGCGCTGGTGCAGGCGATGGTGCACGCCACCCATCTGGCCCAGGCCGGCGTGCTGCGCCAGTACGCGCCGATGCTGGGCTCGCTGGCTGAGTTGATGCCCTACCGTTCGGCCGCCTTCGAGCTGGATGCGGCGGTGATCTCACGCATCCTGTCGTTGAACCCGGCCATCTACGAAGACATTCAGTTCGGCAATCCGCACGCTGGCGAAGTGCTGGATCATCTGTTGCAGCAGCTGCAGCAGCTGCGTGGCCTGGTGGGGCAGGGTGATGACGCGGCGCGTGCGGTATTCCGCAAGCAGTACCTGGCCGACAACAAGGCGGCCGTGGATGAGCAGACCCTGCGCGATGGCAATTACAGCTTCGAGCGCGTCGGCTACCTGTTGGCGGACCTGACCGACGCGCGCGCGATGAGCGTGCACCTCCCGGAAGATCGCGCGGGTTCCCTGCGTGAGTTGCTGCATGTGTTCGAACGCCATGGCATCAGCTTGGCCTCGATCCATTCCTCGCGCACGCCCAGTGGCGAGGTGCATTTCCGCATGGGTTTCGTGCAGGCCTATGCTGCCGACGTGCTGCAAGCGGCGGCCGAGGAGATCAACCGCAGCGGTATTGGGCGCGTGCTGGATCGATGAGCCTGCAGCGTTTGTAGGAGCGGCGTAAGCCGCGAAGCTGACAACGCCAGCCGAAGCCAATGGCGCATTGCAGTTGCTCAGGCCCTGGAATCGTCGGGGGTCACCGACTTCGCGGCTTACGCCTCTCCTACAAGATTTCCGGCGCTCGTGGGAGCGGCGTGAGCCGCGAAGCTGACAAAGTCAGCCGAAGCCAATAGCGCATTGCAGTTGCCCAGGCCCTGGAATCGTTGGGGATCATCGACTTCGCGGCTTAGGCCGCTCCTACAAGATCTCGGGTGCTCGTGGGAGCGGCGTAAGCCGCGAAGCTGACAACGCCAGCCGAAACCGATAGCGCATTGCAATTGCCCAGGTCCTGGAATCGTTGGGGATCATCGACTTCGCGGCTTATGCCGCTCCCACAAAAGCCAGGGTAGCCAGTGCCCCTTCCAAGCCTTCCCTTTGCTGTTTAGAGGGAGGGGCTCAACCCCATCTGCGTCTCACGGGCTGCGACTTAATCCACAGCGGAGTGTGCGCAAGCATGTGGATAATCTCTGACAACCCTTGGGGCACAAGGCTGTCAAGATGGTTGGTGAAAAAATGAGCAGTCGCAGGCCGAATCGGCAAAGCGTATTCAGAATTACCGGATCAACCTGCAGCACCAGCGCCGGAAGGCGCGCCGGCAATGACCATGGCGCGCTGCTGAAGGGCCATCAGGCCCGGTAGGGCTGGTTCATCGAAAGGCTGACTTCGCCATCGGCACTGAACAGGTTGCTGCCACGGCGCAGCAAGGGGCGGCCATCGGCAAGTTCATAACGGGGCGGATGGGGCGTATTGCTGGCTTGGATGCTGCTTGGCTCATCAAGGAACTCGATGACGATGCAGCTTTCGCCATCGCGGGTGGTTGCCGGAAATTGTCGGAACGCCATAGCTCGACTCCAGTGCTGGAAAGGTGATCGCCGTGCATCCGCTGCGACCACACCTTGAGCTTGCCGCTGGCGGTGTTAGCCATGCGTTAGCGCGGTGTTAGGCATGTGCGAGAAGGTGCAGCAGTTATCAGAACGCGCGTTTTGCGCGGCCGTGGAAGTCAGCTGCCACCCTCCCGTCGGCAGAATGATTGCGTGCAGAAGTTGCGCCGCAACCGCAATTCTTGAATGCAAACAACAAAGGCATTCAATCAAGCCGCCCCATAGAACGGGGTCGGCTTGATTCAAGCCTCATCAATCAATGAACTGCAGTCGCGCCAATTCCGCGTACAAGCCATCCTGCGCGAGCAGCTCGGCATGGGTGCCTTGGGCGACGATGCGGCCGTGGTCCATCACCACGATGCGGTCGGCCTTGAGCACGGTGGCCAGGCGATGCGCGATGACCAGGGTAGTGCGGCCGGCCATCAATCGCTCCAGCGCCTGCTGCACGGCTCGCTCGCTCTGCGCATCGAGCGCGCTGGTGGCTTCGTCCAGCAGCAGTACCGGCGCATCCTTGAGCAATGCGCGGGCAATGGCTACCCGTTGTTGCTGGCCGCCGGACAGGCGCGCACCGCGCTCGCCCAGGTCGCTGGCATAACCTTCTGGCAACTGCATCAGGAAGTCATCGGCCTCGGCGGAACGGGCTGCGGCGCGGACCTCCTCGTCGCTGGCTTCCAGACGGCCATAACGGATGTTGTCGGCGGCGCTGGCGGCGAACAGGGCCGGCTGCTGCGGCACCAAGGCGATGCTTTGACGCAGCTGCGCCGGGTCCAGTTCGCGCAGATCAATACCGTCCAGTCGCAGGCAGCCGCTGTCCGGATCATGGAAGCGCAACAATAACGACAACACGGTGCTCTTGCCCGCGCCGGAAGGCCCGACCAAGGCTACGGTTTCGCCCGGTGCCACGGTCAGGCTGAAATCATCCAGCGCCGGGTGATCGGGGCGCTGCGGGTAGTGGAAGGACACATGCTCGAAGCGGATCTCGCCGCGTACCGGTGTAGGCAAGGGATGCGGCTGGGCAGGCGAATTGATCTGCGGGGTTTCGGCAAGCAGTTCGCCAATGCGACCCATGCCGCCGGAGGCACGCTGCAGTTCGTTCCAGACTTCGGCCAAGGCACCGACCGAGCCGCCGCCGATCAAGGCGTACAGCAGGAATTGCCCAAGCGTACCGGCACTCATTCGGTGATCAACCACATCGTGCGCACCGGACCATAAGACCGCAACGATTGCCCCGAACACCAGCATCATGGCGATGGCGGTAACAAAGGACTGGGTACGGATGCGGCGTTTTGCAGTCGCCACGGAAACATCCAAAGCAGCCTCGAAGCGACCACGCTCATAAGGCTCGCGCGCATGCGCCTGGACCGTGCGCACCGCGCCCAGGGTTTCCGCAGCCAAGGCATTGGCATCGGCGACGCGGTCCTGGCTGGCGCGCGAGATCTTCTGCAACTGGCGTGCGCCAAGCACGATCGGCAGCACCGCCAGCGGAATGCCGATCAGCGAGTACACCGCCAAACGCGGGCTGGTGACGAACAGCATCACCATCGCGCCGACCACGGTGACGCTGCTGCGCAGTGCCACCGACATGGTTGAGCCGATCACGCTGCGCAGCAGCTCGCTGTCGGCAGTGAGCCGCGAGACCAGCTCGCCGCTGCGGGTGCGGTCGTGGAAGCCGGCGTCCAGGCCGATCAGGTGCGCATAGAGCTTGGCACGCAGGTCGGCGACGACTTTTTCGCCCAGGAGGGAGACGAAGAAGAAGCGCGCGGCCGTGGCCAATGCCAACACAACGGCGACGATGAACAGCAGCATGAAAGCGCGGTTGATCTCGCCGCCGCCGGAGAAGCCGTGGTCGATCATCTGCTTGACCGCCATCGGCAGGCTCAGCGTCGCTGTGGACGATATCGCCAGGGCGACCAGCCATGCGCTGAACAGTCCGGCATGGCGGCGCACGAATGGCCACAGGGTTTTCAGGCTGCCGAGTTTCTGCAGCTTGCGCGGTGAGGGGGCGGTGGGGGTTTCAGTCATGGTCGACAGGTTCGCTCAGGCGTAGGCGGTCGCGGGTGGCGTCGCGCAGGCGTAGTGCCAGCGCATCGATCTGGTCTGCCGGCAGGCGCACGTGCAGGCGCAGGCCTTCGGGCAGGAAGTGTTCTTCAAGCTTCTCGGCGCCGGCGCTGCCCAGCAGGGTGTGCACGATGCCCATGTCTTCGAAGCCGCATTGCAGGATGCGCTCGGTCATCGGCACCAAGGGGCTGCGCTGTGCCAGTCGCAGGCATTCGGCGGCGGTGCCGCCATAGGCGCGGACCAGCCCGCCGGCGCCCAGCTTGATGCCACCGTACCAGCGTGTCACTACCACCGCGATGCGGTCATAGCCCTGACCGTCGATGGCGGCCAGGATCGGACGGCCAGCGGTGCCAGCGGGTTCGCCATCGTCGCTGGAGCGGTATTCGTTGCCGTAGCGATAGGCCCAGCAGTTGTGGGTGGCGTCGACATCCGAGACGGATTGGATGAACACCAGTGCCGCAGCGGCATCGCTGATCGGCGCTGCCTGGGCGAGGAAGCGGCTGTGTTTGATTTCCAGCTCATGGCTGGCGGAAGCGGCAAGTGTGTCGAGCATTGCCGTCATTCTAGTGGCAGCACCGCAAAGCGGTAGCGGGTGCAGCTCAATCCTCGAGCAGCGGCCGCAGGTCGCGCGGAATGCGCGCTTCCGGGTAATCGTGGGCGAAACGACGCAGGCTTGCCTTTGCGCCATCCAGGTCGCCGGCTTCAAGGCGTTCGCGGATACGCTTGATCCATTGGTGACGCGACAACGTGGCATCGGCTTCGATGTCCGGGGTGCTGTCGGCGGCGATGGCGGCCGCACGCTGTCGGCGCGCCTCCGCCGCTTTTGTAACCGCCTTGGTGCCGGCATGCGGAATCGGTGCCGGGCCAGTAAGCGCAGGGCGCGGTGGCGCCGTGCGTGCCGGTGCGCTTTGGGTGCGATAGAGGTCGTTCTGCGGAGCATCGGCGTTACCGGCCTGCTCGGTGTAGACCGGGGCTTGCACAGGTGCCGGCATGACCATGGGCGCTGGTGGCGCCGGCGGCGCTGGCGGGGCAATGACCGGAGCCGGCGAGAACGCGCGTGGCGCGCGCTCGGCTATAGCGCCGCTGGCGGGCTCGGCGACGGTGGTTTCGTCCTTGCGGGAGCCGTCTGCTGGCGCGGGCTTGGGCGCGGCTGCTTTGTGTTCTTTTGCAGCGGCTTCTGCTGGCGGCGAAGCGGCAGCGGGCGCGGCGGCCACGTCGACCGGAAGCTGATCCATCATGGGAGCTGCTGGCGGTGCCGCGCTTGGCTCCTGCGCGGCTGCCGCAGCGGAATCGGCAGCGGATTCAGCCGCTGCAACTGCCACGTTTGCTTCAGCTTGCGCTGGCATGGCAGGTGGCGCATCCAGCGGCCGCAGCTGCCAGGCCAGGCCAACCACCAACACCAGCGATGCGGCCACCGCCAGCGAGGACACCAGCCCGCGACGACGGCCCCAGCCGCTGCTGCGACGCGCAGCCGATGGCAAGGGAGTCGGTGCGGTGGCCTGGGTCTGCTCCGGGGCTGGATTCTCGGTATCGACGGCGGCCGGTGCCTGCGCTGCGTTGGCCATGGCGATGATCCGCGCATCGAGTTGCGCGCTGGGCGTAGCTGCGCTCCGGCCAGGCCGGCCGAGCAGCCGGGCCAGCTCGCGCTCTTCGGGGGTAAGCATGTCTGCGGTCTTCATTCGCTCAACCTCGCGCGCAGCTTGTCCATCGCATAGCGCAGCCGCGACTTGACGGTTTCCCGGCCAACGCCGGTGATCTGCCCGATCTCCTCCAGGCTGAGTTCCTGTTCCAGTCGCAGGATCACGACTTCCTGTTGTTCGGCTGGCAGCTCAGCCAAGGCCTGACGCAGTTGTAGGCGTTGGGCTTGTTCGTCTGCCAGTAATTCAGGGGTGCAGGTATCGGCCAGGCTCGCGGTGCGTTCGTCGGCATCGGCCGGTGCGACGGGCCGATGACGCGCTGCCCGCCAATGATCATTGAGCCGGTTGTGGGCGATGCGGAACAGCCAGGTGGAGAAGGCGGCATCGGGCTTCCAGCCGGCCCGGGCATGGATCATCTTCTGCCAGACGTCCTGGAACAGCTCTTCGGCCAAGGGCCGGTCGCGCAGCTGGCCCAACAGGTAATGAAACAGGCGCGCACGGTGCCGGGCGTAGAGCTCGGAAAACGCATCGCTGTCGCCGTCGGCATAGGCCAACATCAACACTTCATCGGTAGGGGTCTGGACAGCGGTATCCACCTGCCAAGCGTAGTGGTTGGCTCGGGTTCTGCCTAGCTCGACAAGGCAGTCGGGCGATGCTTATTCAGACTTGTGAAAGATAATCTTTTTTCTGAGACCCACTGCTCTTGACCGCTGCGAAAGGTATGCTGCGGAATCAGGGGGGAGTTCCGGGAGACCGGAACCCAGAGAGAACGGATAGATGTCGTATAGCGAGCTTGACGCGCGGGCCGAATCCACGCGCGCCGATACTTTTTCGCCGGTTACCAAAGTGGTGGCGACATTGCAGGGCTTGTTGCCCCGCGCCAGCAATGTTGCGCTGGCGTGGCGTGATGCGGTGCTGGGTGAAGGCAACTGCAGTTTCCCGGAGCCCGCCGAGGGGCTTTGCCGCTTGGCGCGTGAGCGTCTGGCCGGGACCGGCGTGGACCTGCCGGGCAGCGTCTTCGAACTGGCCTGGCGGCATGAGCTGGGCACCGATTGCGTGGTGCTGATCGATACCGATGAAGTGATGTCCATGGTGCGCCGCGAAGCCTGGGAGGGTACTGCGCGGGTGCTGATCGGCTCGGCCATGGAGTTGATGCGCCAGCGCCTGCAGATTGAAGAGCTGCAGCGCTCCAAGCAGTTGCAGAAGGCGCTGTTCGAGATTGCCGACCTGGCCGGCGCCGACCTGGCGATGACCGAGATGATGGCGCATTTCCACCGCATCCTTGGCTCGTTGATGTACGCCGAGAACTGCTACATCGTCGAGTGCGATGAGTACCAGCAGAGCCTGGAATTTCTGTATTTCGTCGATACCCACGACAGCTACCTGCCAGAGCCGGGGCGTCGCTACCGCTATGAGGAGATGCCGGCCAGCCTGACCTTTGCGGTGCTGCGCAACGGCAGGGCATTGAGTGGGCCCTCGCGTGAGTTGGCGAAGTTCCTGGAGCAGCAATACGAGGTGTCGGAAGGCGTCGAGAGCACCGATTGGCTGGGTGTGCCGATGTGGCGCGACAACCGCGTATGCGGCGCGATCGTGGTGCAGAGTTACGTTGCCGATGCCTGCTATGGCGAGGAAGAGCGTGCACTGCTGAACTTCGTCGCCAAGCACATCCTTACCGCGATGGACCGCCATCAGGCACATGCGCAGCTGGAACAGCGTGTCTGGCAACGCACCCAGGACCTGGAGCACATCAACGGCCACCTGCAGGGCGAAATCATCGAGCGGCGGCGCGCGGAGTTGTTGCAGGCGGCGCTGTTCAACATCTCCGAACTTGGGATGAGTGGCAAAGCCACCGGTGAGTTCTACGCGCAGGTGCACGGGATCATCGGTCGCCTGCTTGATGCCAGTAATTTCTACGTGGCGATGGTGACCGCAGATGCGGCAGGCATCGAGTTCGTCTATTCGGTAGACCGCTTCAATCGCGAGCGTGCAACCCGGGTTTTCAGCGCTGGTTTGACTGAGTACGCACTGCAACGGCGCGAGCCCGTGCTGCTGGCGCGTGCGGATATCGACCAATTGATCGCGGCGGGCACCTTGAAGGAGTTTGGTGCCAAGTCGCAATGTTGGTTGGGGGTGCCGCTGTTCAGCGATGACGAAGTGGTTGGCGTCATCGCCGTACAGAGCTACAACCCCGAGGTGGCGTTCACTGCCGATGACCAGCGCTTGTTGGTTTTTGTCGCCCGCACCATCGGCAACAGCCTTGCCCGCCAGCGCGACCAGCAGCGCCTGTTGCAGGCGCATGCGGAACTTGAGTTGCGCGTGACTGAACGTACCCGCGAGTTGGGCGAGGTCAATCAGAAGTTGTTGGGGCAGATTGGCGAGCGCATGCGCGCCGAGCAACGCCTGACCCATCTGGCCATGCACGATGTGCTGACCGGCCTGCCCAATCGCCTGCACCTGCAGGACCGTCTGGAGCGGGCGATCGAGAATGCGGAACTGGGTATCGCCCCGCACTTCGCGCTGCTGTTCCTCGATCTGGATCGTTTCAAGTGGGTCAACGACAGTATCGGCCACGCTGCCGGTGACCAGATGCTGGTTGAAGTGGCGCGCCGCCTGGTGGGCCTGGTGCGCGGCGAGGATGTGGTGGCGCGCTTGGGCGGTGACGAATTCGCATTGCTGGTGCCCTGCGAGCGCGGCTCCAATGCGGCGATGGAGTTGGGGCGGCGCCTGCTCAAGGCCCTGGAAGCCCCGATGTGGGTGGACGGGCGCGAGCTGTTCCCTTCGGGGAGCATCGGTATTGCCGTCTGGGATGCACGCTATACCTCCGGTGCGGATCTGTTGCGCGACGCCGACGCGGCCATGTATAGGGCCAAGCTCAAGGGCCAGGACCGCTGCGTGATGTTCGATGGCGCGATGCACGACGAGGCCATGCGCAGTCTGGAGCTGGAAGCGGACCTGCGCCGGGCGATCAAGAAGCGCGACTTCCTGCCGTATTACCAGCCCATCGTGTCGCTGCTGGATGGTGAAGTGGTTGGCCATGAAGCACTGCTGCGTTGGCGGCACGAGCGACGCGGCGTACTGCTGCCGGGGCAGTTCCTGTCGCTGGGCGAGGAGAGCGGCCTGATCGAGCAGGTGGACTGGCAGATCTACGAGCAGGTGGTCACCGATATGGCGAGCTGCACGGCCGGCTATATCTCAGTGAATGTGTCGCCACGACATTTCCGCTCCGCCGAGTTTGCGCCACGATTGCTGGGCATGCTGGACGCGGCGGGTGCTGATCCCGAGCGTCTGCGTGTTGAGATCACCGAAATGGCGTTGCTGGATGATGAGCCACGGACCCTGCGCACGCTGCATCAACTGCGTGAGCGCGGCGTGGTGGTGCAGTTGGATGATTTTGGTACCGGCTATTCGGCGTTGTCGTACCTGCATCGCTTCCCGATCAGCGCACTGAAAGTGGATCGCAGTTTTGTGGCCGGGCTGCATGATGAAGGCAGCAGCAGTACGTTCGCGCTGGTGCAGGGTGTGCTGTCGCTTGCGCGCACGCTTGGCATCGAAACGATAGGCGAGGGCATCGAGGATGAGCGGCAGCTGCAGACCTTGAAGGACCTGGGCTGCAATTTCGGCCAGGGTTACCTGCTCGGCTATCCAGCCCCGCGCGAGGAAACCCTGCAGCGCGCATAAGTGCTGGGTTTTTGTAGGAGCGGCGTAAGCCGCGAAGCTGACAAGGTATACGCCGCGCACCGGCTGCAATTGCACGATGCGCAGTGGCTGTTTCTCACTGGGAAGACCAGTAATCTGTACGGGCTATGAGCTTCGCGGCTTACACCGCTCCCACAAACCACCCGTCGGGAATGTTGTAGGAACGGCGTAAGCCGCGAAGCCACCAATGCATCCGTCGCGCACCGTCCGCAATTGCACGAGATGCGCATTTGCTGTTGCTCGCGCGGAAGACTGGCGATCTGTGCGATGTACGAGTTTCGCGGCTTATGCCGCTCCTACAAACGACCCGTCGGGAATGTTGTGGAAGCGGCGCTGGGTGGCCTAGGGCGATAAGCCGCGAAGCCGGGAGTACCTCAACGCAGCGCGTTGCGCTTCTTCTCGTCGAACCACTTGTCGGCCTGGGCCGGCGAGTAGTTGCGCATCCACTCCAGCATCTGCGTGGCGTCTTCGCCGTACCACAGGTCATCGCGCTGTTCCGGGTGCAGGAAGCGCTCGCTGACCATGGTGTCGATCATGTTGATCAGCGGCTGGTAGAAGCCATCGATGTCGAGGAATGCGCAAGGCTTGTGGCCGATGCCGAGCTGGCGCCAGGTCAGCATCTCGAAGATCTCTTCGGCGGTGCCGAAGCCGCCGGGCAGGGCGACGAAGGCATCGGACAGGTCGAACATGCGCGACTTGCGCTCATGCATCGAGCCGACGATCTCCAGCGAGGTCACGCCCTTGTGCGCCACTTCCATGTCCACCAGGTGCTGCGGGATCACGCCGGTGACTTCGCCGCCTGCGGCCAGCACGCCATCGGCCACCGCGCCCATCAGGCCGGTACGGCCGCCGCCGTAGACCAGGCGCAGGCCTTCGTTGGCGATGCGCTTGCCCAGTTCGGTGGCGCGTTCGACATAGATGGGCTTGGCGCCGGGGTTGGAGCCGCAATAGACGCAGATGGACTTCATGTGTTGTTCCTGGTGAATGGGAAGAGGTGGTCGCTCTGTGGCCGCTGAACAGGCGCGCAGACCGGGGAATACAAAAGCAAGAAGGCTCCGCCGGAGCGGAGCCTTCAGGTCACAGGCCGTGGAGCTTAGTTGGCCTTGTGGATGGCGCGCTTGCTGACCGCCATGGCCGCGTCATGTACTGCTTCGGACAGCGACGGATGGGCGTGGCAGATGCGTGCCAGGTCATCGGACGAGCCGCTGAACTCCATGGTCAGCACACCTTCGTGCACCAGCTCGGAGACATTGGCGCCAACCAGGTGCATACCCAGCACGCGGTCGGTTTCGGCATGTGCCAGCACCTTGACGAAGCCAGCCGGCTCCACCATGGCAACCGCGCGGCCGTTGGCGGCGAACGGGAAGCTGCCAGCCTTGTACGGGATGCCCTCGGCCTTGAGCTGGGCTTCGGTCTTGCCGACCCATGCCAGTTCCGGCTCGGTGTAGATCACCCACGGGATGGTGTCGAAGTTGACGTGGCCCGGCAGGCCAGCAATCAGTTCGGCCACGGCGACGCCTTCTTCAAAGCCCTTGTGGGCCAGCATCGGGCCGCGCACGCAGTCACCCACCGCCCAGACGCCATCGACGCCGGTGTGGCAATGGTCGTCGACCACGATCTGGCCACGCTCATTGAGCTGTACGCCGGTACCTTCGGCCAGCAGGCCCTTGCTGGCAGCGCGGCGGCCAACGGCGACCAGCAGCTTGTCGACGGTCAGGGTCTTGTCGCCCTCGGCATCGGTGTAGCTGACGATGACTTCGTTGCCCTTGATCTCGGTCTTGGAAACTTTGGCGTTGAGGCGGATGTCCAAGCCCTGCTTCTTGAATTCCTTGGCGGCAACCTTGGCCACTTCGGCATCGGCTACGGCCAGGAACTCCGGCAGTGCTTCCAGAATCACCACTTCCGAACCCAGGCGCTTCCACACGCTGCCCAGTTCCAGGCCGATCACGCCAGCGCCGATGACGGCCAGGCGCTTGGGCACTTCGGTGAAGTCCAGCGCGCCGACGTTGTCGACGATGAGGTTGCCGTCAAACTTGGCGAACGGCAGCTCGATCGAATCCGAGCCGGCGGCGATGATGACGTTGGTGCCCTTGAGCTCGACTTCCGAACCGTCGTGCTGCTTGACCTTGACCACGTTGCCAGCCTGCAGCTGGCCGAACCCGTAATAGGTGGCAACCTTGTTGGCCTTGAACAGCTGGGCGATGCCGCCGGTGAACTGCTTCACGATGGCGTCCTTGCGGCCGACCATCTTGCTCACGTCGATCTTGGCGTCGTTGAAGCTGATGCCGTGCTGATCGAAGATGTGGCCCATGTTCCAATACTGGCGCGAGGAGTCCAGCAGCGCCTTGGACGGGATGCAGCCCACGCGCAGGCAGGTGCCGCCCAGTGCCGGCTTGCCGTCCTTGCCCAGCGCTGCATCGATGCAGGCGGTCTTCAGGCCCAGCTGTGCGGCGCGGATGGCAGCGTGGTAGCCGGCCGGGCCAGCACCGATGACGACGACGTCGAATTGTTCAGCCATTTGAGATTCCTTGTTGCCTGTTCCTTCTCCCGCCGGGAGAAGGTGGCGCATAGCGCCGGATGAGGGTGCGGGTGAGGCTGCCCTCACCCCAACCCCTCTCCCGCAGGCGGGAGAGGGGCTCAGAGCTCTTACAGACCGAACAGCATGCGGCCCGGGTTTTCCAGCTGGTTCTTGATGTCCACCAGGAACTGCACCGAATCCTTGCCGTCAATGATGCGGTGGTCATAGGACATGGCCAGGTACATCATCGGGGCGATCACGACCTGGCCGTTCTCGGCGATCGGACGGTCCTTGATGGCGTGCATGCCGAGGATGGCGCTCTGCGGCGGGTTGATGATCGGGGTCGACAGCAGCGAGCCGAAGGTGCCGCCGTTGGTCACGGTGAAGGTGCCGCCCTGCAGTTCTTCCAGCGACAGCTTGCCGTCACGGGCCTTCTTGGCGTAGTCGGCGATGGTGCGCTCGATGTCGGCGAACGACATGCGCTCGACGTTGCGCAGCACCGGGGTCACCAGACCCTTTTCGGTGGACACGGCGATCGAGATGTCCGAGTAGCCGTGATAGATGATGTCGTCACCATCGATCGAGGCATTGACCAGCGGGAAGCGCTGCAGTGCGTTGGCGGCAGCCTTGACGAAGAAGCTCATGAAACCGAGCTTGATGCCGTGGGCCTTGACGAACTCTTCCTGCAGTTCCTTGCGCGCAGCCGACACCTTGGACAGGTTGACTTCGTTGAAGGTGGTCAGCATCGCGGTCGAGTTCTTCGACTGCATCAGACGCTCGGCAATGCGCTTGCGCATGCGGGTCATCGGTACGCGTTCTTCCGGACGTGCACCGCCGGCCTTGCCGACGCCGCCGTTGCGGGCGAAGTTGACGATGTCTTCCTTGGTGACCGCGCCGTGGCGGCCGGTGCCGGACACGTCAGCCGGGTTCACGCCTTCGGTGATGGCCGAGAAGCGGGCGCCCGGGGGCAGGGTGTCGGCAGCCGACTTGGCAGCCGGGGCCGGTGCAGCGGCAGCAGCCGGAGCGGCGGCGGCCGGGGCAGCAGCCTTCGGCGCTTCAGCAGCAGTGGCCGGAGCGGCAGCGGCAACCGCGCCTTCCTCGATGATGGCCAGCAGCTGGCTCGAGGTGACGGTGTCGCCTTCCTGGAACTTGATTTCCTTCAGCACGCCATCAACCGGCGCCGGTACTTCCAACACGACCTTGTCGGTTTCCAGGTCGAGCAGGTTCTCATCACGCTTGACGGCATCACCCACCTTCTTGTGCCAGGTGGCGATGGTGGCGTCGGAGACGGATTCGGGCAGTACCGGTACTTTGACTTCGGTGGCCATTTGGCTGATTTCCTGGTTTCGTTTTCTTGTGGAAAAGGGGGCTTATTCGGCGTAGTTGTCGTCGATCTTGTTGACCAGCGCGTCGGCGAGCAGCTGTGCGAGTTCGCGCAGGTGATCGGACATGTGGCCAACAGCAGGCGACGGAGAACGCGGACGACCGGCATAGTGCAGCGCCTGGCCATCGGCCACGCATGCTTGCAGGTGGTGCTTGATCTGGTACCACGCACCCTGGTTCATCGGCTCTTCCTGGCACCACACGACGTCGGTGGCCTTGCCGTACTTCTTCAGCTCGGCCGCCAGCGCCGGGCGCGGGAACGGATAGAGCTGCTCGACGCGCACCAGGGCGACGTCTTCCTGGCCACGCTTGGTCACGTCTTCCAGCAGGTCGTAGTAGACCTTGCCCGAACACACGACGACACGCTTGACCTTCTTGGCATCGGCAGTGGCGTCGCCAATCAGGTGCTGGAACTCGCCATTGGCCATTTCGTCCATGCTGGACACGGCCAGCTTGTGACGCAGCAGCGACTTGGGCGACATCACCACCAGCGGCTTGCGGGTAGCCATGCGCATCTGGCGACGCAGCATGTGGAATGCCTGCGCCGGGGTCGACGGCACGCAGACCAGCATGTTCTCCAGCGCGCACAGCTGCAGGAAGCGCTCAAGGCGCGCCGAGCTGTGTTCCGGACCCTGACCTTCATAGCCGTGCGGCAGCAGCAGGGTCAGGCCGGAGATGCGGCCCCACTTTGCTTCGCCGGAGGCGATGAACTGATCGATCACCACCTGGGCGCCGTTGGCGAAGTCGCCGAACTGGCCTTCCCAGATGCACAAGGTGTTCGGATCGGTGGTGGAGAAGCCGTATTCGAACGCCATCACGGCTTCTTCGCTGAGCAGCGAATCGATGATGGTGGCCTGCTCCGGCGACTCGACCAGCTGACGCAGCGGCAGGTAGTAGTTGTCGGTCTTCTGATCGTGCAGGATCGCGTGGCGGTGGGTGAAGGTGCCACGGCCCACGTCCTGACCAACCAGGCGCAGAGCGTTGCCTTCGTCCAGCAGCGTTGCGTAGGCCAGGTTTTCAGCAAAGCCCCAGTCGCCCAGTACTTCGCCGGCGGCCATCTTGCGACGGTCGTCGTACACCTTGGCAACGCGCGAATGCACTTCCACGCCTTCCGGAATGGTGTTGATCATGGTGGCCAGCTGGGTCAGCTTGCCCATGTCGACCTTGGTGCTGACCGGATCGGACAGCTTGCCCGACAGGTACTTCGACCAATCCACGTACATCTTGCTGGTAGCCGGGGTCTTTTCGACCTTGGCCAGTTCGGTGGTGACTTCACCGGAGTCCAGCTTGTTGCGGTAAGCGTCGACCATGTCCTTGCCGGCGCCGGCAGCAATGACGCCTGCGGCTTCCAGCTGCTCTGCGTAGAGCTCGCGGGTGGTCTTGTGCTTGCGGATCACCTGGTACATCAGCGGCTGGGTGATCGCCGGTTCATCGGCTTCGTTGTGACCCCAGCGGCGGTAGCAGACCAGGTCGATCACGACGTCCTTGTTGAACTGCTGGCGGAAGTCATAAGCCAGCTTGGCCGCGAACACCACGGCTTCGGGATCGTCGCCGTTCACGTGCAGGACCGGGGCAGCAACCATCTTGGCGATGTCGGTGCAGTACAGGGTCGAACGCGAGTCGTCGCGGTTGGAGGTGGTGAAGCCCACCTGGTTGTTGATGACGATGTGCACGGTGCCGCCGACCGCGAAACCGCGGGCCTGCGACATCTGGAACAGTTCCATCACCACGCCCTGGCCGGCGAATGCAGCGTCGCCGTGGATCAGGACCGGCATCACCTGCTTGCGCGCGGTGTCGTTGCGGCGTTCCTGGCGCGAGCGCACCGAGCCGACAACCACCGGATCAGCGATTTCGAGGTGGGACGGGTTGAAGGCCAGGGCCAGGTGCACCGGGCCGCCATCGCTGGCGACGTCGGCCGAGAAGCCCATGTGGTACTTCACGTCACCGGCCACGGCGCGGTCGTCGTGCTCGAACTTGCCTTCGAATTCGTCGAACAGCTTGCGCGGGTTCTTGCCGAGGGTGTTGACCAGCACGTTCAGGCGGCCACGGTGGGCCATGCCGATGATCACGTCCTTGACGCCTTCCTTGCCGGCGTCGCGGATGATGGTGTCCATCATCGGGATCAGCGAGTCGCCGCCTTCCAGCGAGAAGCGCTTCTGGCCGACGTACTTGGTGTGCAGGTAACGCTCAAGGCCTTCGGCAGCGGTCAGGCGCTCCAGGGTGCGGCGCTTGGTGTCGGCATCCAGGTTGTAGTTGCCACCGGCGGTTTCGAGGCGCTGGTAGAGCCACTGGCGCTGCTCGACTTCGGCGATATACATGAATTCTGCGCCGATCGAGCCGGCATAGGTCGCCTTCAGGCGCGCAAGCAGATCACGCAGCTTCATCCGCGGCTGGCCGCCCACACCGCCGGTGCTGAACTCGTCGTTGAGGTCGGCATCGCTGAGGTGGTGGAAGGGCAGGCTCAGATCCGGCGGGTTGACCGGGGGGGTCAGGCCGAGCGGATCAAGATTGGCGCCGAGGTGGCCGCGCGAACGGTAGGCGGTGATCAGACGGCCGACGTTGCGCTCGCGCTCGTCGCCGGAACCGGCGTTGCCGCCGACTTTGCCAGCGTTTTTTGCGGCTTCGGTGATGTGTGCGATGGCGGCAGAGTGCGGCACATCGCCCGCTTCGCGGCCTTTGAAGCCGTCAAAGTAGGACTTCCACTTGGGGTCCACACTGTCCGGGGAGACGAGGTACTGTTCGTACAGGTCCTCGACATAGGAGGCGTTGCCGCCGGCGAGCTGCGATGATTGCGCAAACTGCTTCAGTAGATTGTCCACGATGGAGAGTCGGATTCACTTGTGGGGTAGTTCTGGGAACCGGCGGACCTTGCTGCAGCGTCGCGCGCGGGCGTGTTCTAACCACTGAATTATACCCCTCACTGGACAGGAAGGGGCATGCACTCTGTCCCGCGCATTAATACCTGACTGCGGCTTGTCCTGTCCCGGTCAGCGCTCAGACACCCAGTACGCGCAGCCCGTTGCAATCGCGTGAACGCTCCCAGATACGCTTGAACAACGCTTCCTGCTGATGCGCACGGGCCGGCGCATCCAGCCACAGCTCGCCTTCGACGCGGGCGCCTATTGGACGAAAGTAGCAGTCGCCGTGATCATTGCTGACCGCCGCCGAGGGGACCTGGCAGTCCGCCGGGTCCACCGGCTCACTTAGCTGGAACACGCTGGGCAGGCGCTGAGCCAGGGCGATGAAGGCCGCGGGCAGGGCAGGCAGGTCGGCTTCGTGCAGCAGCACCTGCACCTGTTTGTCATGGCGGGCGGTGGCGAAGCGGCGCAACGCGTCCACGATCAGTGGTTGGCCGAGCAGGGCGTCGTTGCCGCGTAGCTGCAGCTGAAGGCGGCGGCGCGCGGCATGGATTACCGCTGCGGTTGCCGCACGGGCCTGTTCCGGGTCCTGCACGCGCATGGCACCGTCCAGCCGTCGGCGCATGCTCTGGTGGCCGATGCCGGCCTCTTCAAATTCAACGCCTTCCGGCAGAAAGCCGTTGCAGGCGTAGAAGTCACGGGCATGCAGCTGTGCATGCAAGCTGACTTCGCCCCAGCCGCGTTTGCGGGCAGCGGCCAATAGCGCATTCAGCAGGGCTTGGCCAACACCTTTGCCGCGCCAGGCGGCAAGTACGGCCATGCGGCCGATGCGCTGATCCGGGGTGAGGCGGGCGGCGCCGATGGCCTTGCCGTCTGCGTCCAGCGCCAGGGCGTGGTCGCTGAGCGGGTCCAGGGCATCGATCTCAAGCTCGGCTGGAACGTTCTGCTCGGTGACAAACACCGTATGACGCACGCCGTGCAGCAGTGTCTGCTGCACGGCGTAGTCGGCGATCTCTACGTGAAAGATCGCGGTTTGACTCATGCCGACGGGTTTTCCGCGTCGTCTTCGTCTTCTTCCTCGCCGTCGTCGCAGATCACCACGACCTCGACGCCTTCTTCGCTGACCAGGACGGTCTCGATGCTGGCGCTGGAGGGCTCGCCTTCACCGGCTTCGGAGTACTCGATGACTTCGATCTCCACTTCCGGGGCATCGGCCTCGTCGTCGAAGTCTTCTTCTTCGAAGTCCTCTTCGGCCACGTCTTCCATGGCTTCCAACGCGTCCTGCTCGGCCAGCATGGCGGCGATGGTTTCCACGTCGAGCAGCTGGTAGTGGCCGCCGACGATCAGTTCCATCAGCGCATCACGGCCCTTGTTGCCGAGCTTGTTGAACAGGGCGATATCGATCTGCTCGGTGCCGGCCAGGGTCTGCGCGTCCTTGATCGACAGCTGGAAGGCCAGGCCGGAGCAGTACAGCGAAGCACCACGGGTGGCGCGGCGCCAGGCCAGACGGGCCCACGGGTGACGCTCAAGCACGCCGCCATTTTCCAGTTCAGCGGTCACTTCTTCCGGCGACGGCGGTGCCTGGGAGGGCAGGATGTCACCCGCGGCGCGGTAGGTGGTGATGAAGCGGCCGAACCAGTTGCCGAGGCGATCCGGGTCGTTCATGCGCAGCGCATTGAGTGCGGCGACCACACGCTTCATCGCGGCGGCATCGATCTCATTCGGGTCTTCCGGCAGCTTCAGGTCCGGGTCCTGGAAGCGGATGGATTCGTCGGCATCGGCGACCAGATCGTCCAGATAGTCGCTGATCAGCTCGGCCGAGGACGGTGCACGCATGCCGAACGAGAAGGTCAGGCAGGGGTTCACGGCAACGCCGTTGTGCGGCACGTTCGGCGGCAGGTACAGCATGTCGCCCGGGCCCAGCACCCAATCGTGGGTGGCCTTGAACTTCTTCAGCAGCTTCAGTTCCACGTCGGGGCGGAACTCAAGCGATGGGCGCTTGCCCTTGGTCGACTCGCTGGCGTCGATCTGCCAGCGGCGCTGGCCGTGGGCCTGCAGCAGGAATACGTCGTACTGGTCGACATGGGCGCCAACCGAACCGCCGGTAGCGGCAAAGCTGATCATCACGTCGTCCATGCGCCAGCGCGGCAGGAAGTTGAAGTACGAGGTCAGGGCGCGCACTTCCGGGTCCCACTTGTCCACGTCCTGCACCAGCAGGGTCCAGTCGTGGTCGGGCATGCCGGGGAAGTCTTCTTCCTGGAACGGGCCGGTACGCAGTTCCCAGCCGTCGGTGGCGCGGTCGTGGCTGACGATGCGAGCCAGCGCACCTTCTTCACAGGCCAGGCCGGCCAGGTCTTCGGGCATCACCGGGGTTTCAAAATCCGGGAAGGCGGCGCGGATCAGCAGCGGACGCTTCTGCCAGTAGTCGCGCAGGAAGGTGGCTGGGGCCATGCCCAGCGGCAGGCCGGCGCGGGCCTGTACTTCGATCGGATAGGTCTTTTGCTTGCGTGCAGCCATGGGGGAAATCCTTTGCAACGGAGGTCGAACAGGGGCGCGCGATGCGCGCAGGCCGCCATTGTCCCCTTGTTGGCGACAATGCGCACGGCATGCGGCTGATCTGAATCAAATGAAGCGCCGAGCCACGCTCGGCAAGGGGGCCGTACAAGCAATGCAAATGTAGTGCCGAGCCATGCTCGGCGAGGGGCCGTACAAGCAATGCACATGTAGTGCCGAGCCACGCTCGGCAGAGGCCGTACAAGCAATGCAAATGTAGTACCGAGCCACGCTCGGCAGTGGCCTTGCCGGTAAAGCTCCTGGCTTGGTCCTTGCCTCTAACGCCCGGGCCTCGATGGGCTCGGCACTACATCCACACGACTGCCCTCACCCCAACCCCTCTCCCGCAGGCGGGAGAGGGGCTCGCGGATTCCTGGGCTTTGGCGCTCAGATCGCCTTGGCCAGATCAGCTGCCAGGCCGGCATAACCGCCCGGGGTCAGCTCGCGCAGGCGCTGCTTGGCATCGGCCGGCAATTCCAGGGTTTCAATGAAGGCGCGCATCGAATCGGCAGTGATGCCGTGACCACGGGTCAGCGCCTTGAGCTGCTCGTACGGATTGGGCAGGCCATGGCGGCGCATCACCGTCTGTACGGCTTCGGCCAGCACTTCCCAGGCGGCATCCAGATCCGCGTCCAGGCGCTCCGGGTTCACGGTCAGCTTGCCCAGGCCCTTGGCCAGCGATTCCAGGCCGACCTGGCTGTGGCCGAAAGCAGTGCCCACGGCGCGCAGCACGGTGGAGTCGGTCAGGTCGCGCTGCCAGCGGCTGATCGGCAGCTTGGCGCTGAAGTGCTCGAACAAGGCGTTGGCGATGCCGAAATTGCCTTCGGCATTCTCGAAATCGATCGGGTTGACCTTGTGCGGCATGGTCGAGGAACCGACTTCGCCTTCCTTGAGCTTCTGCTTGAAGTAGCCCAGCGAGATATAGCCCCAGATGTCGCGGGCCAGATCGATCAGGATGGTGTTGGCGCGGCGGGCGGCATCGCCGATTTCGGCAACGTTGTCGTGCGGCTCGATCTGGGTGGTGTAGGGGTTGAACACCAGGCCCAGCGAGGTGACGAAGCGCTCGGCGAAGGCCGGCCAGTCCACGTCCGGGTAGGACACGACGTGGGCGTTGTAGTTGCCGACGGCGCCGTTGATCTTGCCGGTCAGCTCGACCGCGCCGATCTGGCGGATCTGGCGTTCCAGGCGGGCCACGACATTGGCGATTTCCTTGCCAAGAGTGGTCGGCGAGGCGGTCTGGCCGTGGGTGCGCGACAGCATAGGCTGCGCGGCCTGGGCGTGGGCCAGCGTACGCAGCGAGGCGGCAATGCCGGCATAGCCCGGCAGGATCACCTTTTCACGCGCTTCGGCCAGCATCAGGCCATAGGACAGGTTGTTGATGTCCTCGCTGGTGCAGGCGAAATGCACGAACTCCAGCGCCGGCGCCAGCTCGGCGTCGTCCTTGAGCTGTTCCTTGATGAAGTACTCCACCGCCTTGACGTCATGGTTGGTGGTGCGCTCGATTTCCTTGACGCGGGCGGCGTTGGCGACCGAGAAGCCGTCTGCCAGCGCGCGCAGCTTGCTCTTACCAGTGGCCGAGAAGTCGGCCAGCTCGGTGATGCCCGGCTCGGCGCCCAGTGCCAGCAGCCATTCGATCTCGACCTTCACGCGGGCCTTGATCAGGCCATATTCGGAGAAGATCGGGCGCAATGCGTCGACCTTGCCGGCATAACGGCCATCAAGCGGGGACAGGGCGAGCAGGGCGGCTTCTTGGCGGGATGTATCCGTCATGGCGGCAGGCAGTTGGGCAGTGGCGGGGGCGCATATTCTACGCTGCCGGGGGCCTTGCCGTTGCTGGGCCTTTGTATCCCATCGGCCGCGGATGTCTTTGCCGGGACGGCCGGGTATGGTGTCCTTAGCCGCCAGCCGGGACGTCTGCCCACCGCCAGCCGCAGCTTTCCCTTCCCCAACAATGAGATTGTGCGGAGTTGATGATGAGCAAGGTTTCCAAGAGTGGTTTCCGGACCGAACACGACAGCATGGGCGAACTGCAGGTGCCCGCCGAGGCCCTGTGGGGCGCGCAGACCCAGCGTGCGGTGGAGAATTTCCCGGTATCGGGGCAGCGCATGCCGCGTGCTTTCATCCGAGCGCTGGGCCTGATCAAGGGCGCCGCCGCCGAGGTCAATACCGGCCTGGGCCTGCTGCCCAAGGGCGTGGGCAAGGCGATCCAGTCGGCGGCCACCGAAGTGGCGATCGGCGCTCATGACAGCCAGTTCCCGATTGATGTGTACCAGACCGGCTCGGGTACTTCGTCCAACATGAATGCCAACGAGGTCATTGCCACCCTGGCCAACCTCGCAGGCAAGGCCGGCAAGACCGCCGTGCACCCCAACGATCACGTCAATCTGGGGCAGAGCTCCAATGACGTGATCCCGACTGCGATCCGCGTCTCGGCCCAGTTGGAGGTGGTGGAATCACTGCTGCCCGCCCTCAAGCACCTGCGCAAGACCATCGACAAGCGTGCCCGCAACCTGGGCAAGATCGTCAAGACCGGGCGCACCCATCTGATGGATGCGATGCCGCTGACCTTCGGCCAGGAATTCGGGGCATGGTCGGCACAGCTGGCCTCGGCCGAGGGGCGGATTGAAGATGCGCTCAAACGCCTGCGCCGGCTGCCGCTGGGCGGCACCGCCATTGGCACCGGCATCAATGCCGATCCGCGCTTTGGCGGCAAGGTGGCGCGGGCGCTGTCGGCCAGCACCGGGGTCAAGTTCGAGAGCGCAGCCAACAAGTTTGAAGGCCTGGCCGCGCAGGACGATGCGGTCGAGTTGTCCGGCCAGCTCAATGCGCTGGCGGTGGCCTTGATCAAGATCGCCAACGATCTGCGCTGGATGAATTCCGGGCCGCTGGCTGGGCTGGGTGAACTGGAGTTGCCGGCCTTGCAGCCGGGCAGCTCGATCATGCCGGGCAAGGTCAATCCGGTGATCCCCGAAGCGACGGTGATGGTGGCCGCGCAGGTGATCGGTCACCACACCGCGATCACCGTGGCCGGGCAGACCGGCAATTTCCAGTTGAATGTGGCGCTGCCGCTGATCGCGGCCAATCTGTTGGACTCGATCCAGCTGCTGTCCAATGTGATGAACCTGCTGGCGGACAAGGTGTTTGCCGGACTGGTGGTCAAGCAGGAGCGGGTGCGTGAGGCGCTGGCGCGCAATCCCATCCTGGTGACCGCGCTGAACCCGATCATCGGTTACGAAAAGGCGGCGGCAATTGCCAAGCGCGCCTACAAGGAACAGCGGCCGGTGCTGGACGTGGCGCTGGAGGACAGTGGTTTGTCCGAGACCGAACTGAAGCGCCTGCTGGACCCGGCAGCGCTGACCCTGGGTGGCATCCACGACCATTGAGGTTCGGCGCTACGTATCTGCCCCCTCCCTTGCGCGCAGCGCAGGGGAGGGTTGGGGAGGGGTTGGCTTTTAGGCCTTGCTTCGCGGCGCATGCCGTTCGCGCATTGCGCAGGCATTCTTGGTAAGGCCCTTGCCGAGCATGGCTCGGCACTACACAGGGATCTTTGGTAAGGCCCTTGCCGACCATGGGTCGGCACTACGGTCAGCGCAGGGCGCGCAGGTTGGCCAGGGCTTCGTCGTATTCCTTGAATTCGGGGATCTGCTGGGCCAGGTCCGGCGGGAATGGCGATTGGCCTTCCGGGATCTGCAGCGGCAGCGAGCGTTCCTGTGCCAGCGCCGGGTCGGCATCCACCAGTGTGTTCTGGCGCAGGATCTGCAGCTTGACGTAGCTGGTGTGCAGCAACTCCTGCTGCTTGGCATTCAAGGGGATGACGATGTCATCAACGCGCAGGCGGCCGTCCGGCAGGATGTCCAGGTTGGGGTAGGGCGCGCGGCGGATGGCGATGCGCTCCAGGGTGACTTCGGTCTTGGGCTTGCTGCGCTCGCTGCGGTGCTCAGCGTACTTTTCGCGATCACAGCCGGTGGCCAGGGTGGCGAAGGCGACGAGGATCAACAACAGCAGTTTGTTCATGGCAAGGGCAGCAACAACGACGGAGCGGTGATTCTACCGCTCCGTCGTGCGCGCCGGGTCAGGGGACGTGGACGTTGCCGTTGCCCTCGCGGCAGTCGTCGATATCACTCTGGTCCATCTTCGCGTAGGGCTTGAAGGCCGGCACCGCTGCAGCCAGTTGCTGTTGGGTGACCATCAGGGCGGGCAGCTGGTCGCACAGCTTCATCGCGCTGGCCTTGATCTTCTCGGCCTCGGCATTGACGCGTTCCTCGATCTTGTCGGTATCGCCGGAGAACAAGCCCTTGATCGCCTCGCCAGCAGCCTTGGCGCCAAGGTTCGCGCCCTGCACGCCAATTTCGATACCGGCTTCGGCGACGCCGATCATCTGCGTGCGGTAGCGCAGGGTAATGGCGCGTTGGCTGTCGTTGAGCGGGATGGAGGTCCCGTTGATCAGCAGGTCACCGGTTGGCGTGAGCTCGACGTTGGCACCATCGCTGCCAATGCTGACGTTGCCTTCCGCCATTTCCTTGCGGGCCTTGTCGGTGGCCTCACGGACCTTGGCGCCGATGGTGGTGTCGGTGTCAGGTGCGTTGGCTGCTGGCTTTTCACCGCACGCAGCCAGCGGGATTGCCAGCGCCAGGGCCAGCAGGGGGGCGTTGAGGATCTTCATGGTGTGCGTTCCGTTGCAGTAAGAAGGAGTCAGCGTTTTTTCGGCAGGTCGACGGCGCCGGTGATGCCCGAATGGTTCACCGAGCCGCTACCGAGCCTGTCCACCTTGAGACTGGCGGCGCCACGCACCTCCAGATCACCCGAGCCCAGCGAGCCCAGGCTCACCGCGCCACGGCTGTCACGAATGTCGACATCACCCGAGCCAATGCTCTCGATGCTCACCGCGCCCTGCACGCCGTGCAGCTCGACATCGCCGGAGCCGACGGTGCCGACGCGGGCATTGCCACGCACACCATTGGCCTTGACGTCGCCCGAGCCCACCGACAGCACGTACAGCGAGCCGATGTTGTTGAATTCGACATCGCCCGAACCCACCGCAGCGGTTGCAAGCCCCTTGATGTCGCGGGCACTGACATCGCCCGAGCCGACATCGGCGCTCATGCTCTGCGCACCGGCCAGCGAGGCATCACCGGAGCCGACCTTGAGCTGGACCAGGATGTCGTCAGGCAGGCTGCCGGTCAGGTCCAGGTAGGCGTAGCTGTTGCCGAGATTGAAGTGCAGCCCCTGGTTCTTGCGCTCCAGCGTCACCACCAGCTTGTCGCCGTCCTTGCGTTGGGTCAGCGAAAGCTGGTCCAGCAGTTCCTGGCTGGAGGCGCAGGCACGTCCGCTGAGGGCGGCCTTGGCGCCGGGGCTGGCCTGCAGGCGCAGGTCATGGCTGTTGACCTCGAAGAGCACGGTCTTGCTGCCAGCCAGATCCAGGGTCAGCGACTGCGGGGCGGTTACAGCGCAGGGCTGGGTGGCGAAGGCTGCGCCCGGCGCAGCCAGCAATGCGGCCAGTACAAACGTCTTGTGCATGAACACTCTCCTGATCAAGGGTCAGATGTCGTCGCGACGGCGGCGCAGGTAAACAGAGGCCACGATCAGGGCGATACCGATCACAGCGCCAATCCAGATGTCAGGATTGGACAATACCTTGCTGAGGCTGTGATGTTGCAGCAGCCACTGCACCAGATCGGCAGGCGTCTGTAGGTCATTCTCATTGATATTGGTGTCAGTCAGGCCGCGCGGCAACCAGGACGAGGGGAACACGCTGAGCAGGCCGCGGTAGGCAACGGTGTACCAGATCCAGCCCAGTGGCAGCTTCACGCCCGGCATGGCGCCGAGGATGCTGATCATGGTGCAGGCCAGCAGCGGCAGCAGCACTGCCCACAGGAAGGGTTTGGAGCGCACCAGCGCCGAGCAGAACATCAGCCAGCCGACGGTCGGCAGTGCCCACAGCAGGCTGACCGGCAAGGTGGTCAGAACCAGGCCCAGGATCCGGAACGGATGCGAGTGGGTAGCGATGGCCCAGGGGCTGGTGGCGCCGGCGGCGGCCGCGCCGATCATGGCAACAACCCACAACACCAGGCCGACGATCAGACCGATCGCCATCGCGATCAACGGTGCCAATACCAGTGCCCACAGGGCCTTGGACAATACGGTCTGGGTGTCGGAAACCGGCAGCGATTTCCAGAACAGCACGCTGCGGTCGCGGCGGTCGTCATACAGGCTGCCCAGCGCGTAGAAGAACACCACGAAGGCCAGTATCAGCGAGGCCAGGAAGATGCCTGCCAGCAGCAGGCCATCGCCGAATGCCCCCATCACCTTCAGGTATTCGCTGACATCGCCCATATGGTTGATGCCATCGGAATTACGCGCGGCGAATGCGCCAATCAGCGCGCCGATGATGGCGAACAGGATGGCAATACCGCCGGTGATGACTTGGGCCCAGACGAAGCCGCCCCGGTTTTCCCAGTACTCGCGTTTGAGCAGCCACTTGAATTTGCCGAGCGGGGTGATGTTGTGAGCGGCGTTCATGCGTAGGTTCCCTTCATGGTGGCCACGAACAGGTCGGCCAGGCCGGGGGTGCGGATTTCGCCCAGGCTGGCGAGTTGGTTGCGGTCGGCGCCATCGAACAGCAGCACGGTCTTGCCGAAGGGCAGGGCGCGCTCGTCGATCGGGGCCAGCGCGCGTGCTGCATGCACGCTGTCGGCCGAGGTCAGCAGTTCGGTGTAGCGGTCAGCCAGGCTTTCCATGTCCGAGGACAGCACGATCTGGCCATCTCGGATGAACAGCACGTCGGTGAGGATGTGCTCGACCTCTTCCACCTGGTGGGTGGTGATGATGATGGTCTTCTGTTCGTCGAAGTAGTCCTCCAGCAGGCGCTGGTAGAACTCCTTGCGGTACATGATGTCCAGGCCCAGGGTGGGCTCGTCCAGCACCAGGATCTTGGCGTCGATGGCCATCACCAGGGCAAGGTGCAGCTGCACCACCATGCCCTTGGACATCTCGCGCACCCGTTGCTTGGGGTTGAGCTTGGTATTGGCCAGGAAGCGCTCGCAGCGGGCGCGGTCAAAGCGCGGGTGCACGCCGGCGACAAAATCGATGGCTTCCTTTACCCGCAACCAGCGCGGCAGCACCGCCACGTCGGCGATGAAGCAGACATCATTCATCAGGTCGTCGCGCTGGCTGCGCGGGTCCATGCCCAGCACCTGCAGGTCGCCGTCGAACGAGGTCAGGCCGAGCACGGCCTTCAGTGCCGTGGTCTTGCCGGCGCCGTTGGGGCCGATCAGGCCGACGATGCGGCCCGGTTCAATGGAAAAGCTGGTGTTGTCCAGCGCTGGCTTCTGCTTGTAAGCCTTGCGCAGGCCCTTGGCGGAAACGACGGCTTCGACGGCGGCGTTCATAGAGTGGTCCCCGGTGGCAGCAAATCTTGCATGGTCAGGCCCAGGCGCTGGATACGCTCCAGTACGGCCGGCCATTCGTCATTGAGAAAGCGGTCGCGCTCGTTGCCGCGCAGCTTCTGCGCAGCCTCCTCGGTCATGAACATGCCAAGGCCGCGGCGCTTCTCGACCAGATTCTCGTCGGCCAACTCCTGGTAGGCGCGCGAAACCGTGATCGGATTCAATTGGTACTCGGCCGCAACCTGGCGTACCGAGGGCAGGGCGTCGCCCGGCTTCAGGATTCCGTCCAGCATCATCGCGATAACGCGATCCTTCAGCTGGCGGTAAATGGGAGCGCCATCGCTCCACTGGATATCGCTCATGGGTCAGCTCCGCGAATTCAGCTGTGCGAAAGAAAAGTAAGGCATCGAAAGGCTGGTTCGCATCCGTCGAGCCGGTCGTTTCGCTTTGGGGGTATCGTCGGCATCCTGTCCATCACTGCCCACCTGGGCTGCATAATCCTTGGCATTGGCAAGGCCGTTGCCGAGGGAGCTTGAGCAGCCCAGCAACAACAAGGTGCCTGTGACCATCAGTGCGTGGAGAGCGTGTCTGCCGTGCTTGGTGTTCATGAAGGCCCCTGTGTAGGGTGGCTGGTGTTGTATGCAACTATAACACCGACACGCCGGGATGCAACTGCTTCTGACCCAACTGATGGCCTATGCCGCCCCAACCCTGTTTGCAGCGCCCAGGAGAATCCAGTGAACATTCGTAATATATTGATTTCAATTGCTTTTGTGGCGTCTGCAGGTGGCGCGTTGGACGCGGTGGCCGGCCCGCTGCTGGACCGTAACTACCGTTCCCTGGCCGGAAAAGACGAGATAAACCTGAATCGCGCGTACGGCGGCAAGGTGTTGTTGGTGGTCAATACCGCCTCCAAATGCGGTTTCACCCCGCAATACGAAGGCCTGGAGGCATTGCAACAGGAACTGGCACCGCGTGGTTTTGCCGTGTTGGGCTTTCCGTCCAATGATTTCAAAGGCCAGGAGCCGGGCAGCGAGGCGCAGATTCAGGAGTTCTGCACGCTTACTTATGGGGTGAAGTTCCCCATGTTTGAAAAAGTGCATGTGGTGGGGCCGGAAGCGACCCCGCTGTACCAGGACCTGACCCGCCTCAGCGGCGTGGCGCCGGGCTGGAATTTCCACAAATATCTGATATCCCGCGATGGACGCGTGCTGGCACAGTTCCCCAGCAAGGTGAAGCCGGATGATGCGGAACTGCGTGCGGCAATCGAAGCCGCGCTGGCCGCAGCGGCACCACAGCGCTGAGGCGCCTCGACATCTGCGGTGCGCATGCGACAATGTCGCCCCTCGCGCCGCCGGTGGCGTTTGTTCACTTCCAGGAATGCAGCGAATGAAGATGGGAAAGCGTGGCGCGGTTGCGTCGCTTCTGATTTTGGCGATGGCGGCCCCAGGGGTCGTTTTTTCGCAACAACCTGCCGCTGCGGCGGCGACCAAGGAGAAGTCTGTTTTGACCTCGGATCGTGAAAAGATTGGTTACGCCATCGGCATTGACGTGGCCAGCTCGTTTGAGCCGATTGCTTCGGAAGTAGACGTGGCTGCATTGCGCCGCGGCGTGGAAAACGCGTTCGCTGGCGGCCAGCCGCTGCTGTCGCAGGAAGAAGCGCAGAAGACCGATCAGGCATTGCGCACCTTGATGATGGTCCGTTCGGGCCAGCAGGTGCCGGGCATGGCGCCGGGCAGCCAGCCGCCGTCGGTTGACCGCGAGAAGGTTGGCCTGATGCTGGGCAGCTTCGCCGTTGGCCCGTCGCTGGCGCGCATCCAGAAGGACATCGATCTGGATTCGGTGTTCCAGGCCGTCACCACCGTGTTCTCCAAGGGCACCCCACTGATGAACCACGAGCAGGCCCAGGCCGTGCTTCAGGCGTTCAGCAGCACCAAGGAAGCGGAAATGAAGGCTGAGGCCGGCAAGGCCGCCCAGACCAACCGTGAAGAAGGCAATGCCTTCCTCGCCAAGAACAAGACCGTTCCGGGCGTGGTGACCACCCCGTCGGGCCTGCAGTACCAGGTGATCCGCGCCGGCAGCGGCGAGCGCCCGGTTGCCAGCAGCCGCGTGCGCGTCAACTACGAAGGCAAGCTGCTCAACGGCGAAGTGTTCGACAGCAGCTACACCCGCGGCCAGCCGGTTGATTTCGGCCTGGACCAGGTCATCAAGGGTTGGACCGAAGGCGTGGCACTGATGCCGGTCGGCTCCAAGTACCGCTTCTGGATTCCGGGTGAACTGGCCTATGGCGAAACCGGCACCCAGGGTGGCCCGATCGGCCCGAACGCAACGCTGACCTTCGACGTCGAGTTGCTGGGCATCATGCCGTAAGGCTGGGTACGGAGTAGGCGCAACCATGCGTGTAGCTATTTTCGGTACTGGCTATGTGGGTCTCGTCACCGGGACTTGCTTGGCGGAAGTAGGGCACGATGTGGTCTGCGTCGACATCGACCAGGCCAAGGTCGACGGCTTGCAGCGGGGCATCATCCCGATCTACGAGCCCGGCCTGGAACCGATGGTGAAGGCCAATCACGCCTCCGGGCGGCTGGCCTTCACCACCGACGCCGCACAAGCCATCGCCCATGGCGAGGTCATCTTCATCGCGGTAGGTACGCCGCCGGACGAAGACGGTAGCGCCGACCTGCAGTATGTGCTGGCGGTGGCCCGCACCATTGGTCGCCACTTGGCGCGGCCGACGGTGGTGGTCAACAAGTCGACGGTACCGGTGGGTACCGCCGACAAGGTCCGCACCGCCATTGCCGAAGAGCTGGCGGCGCGCGGCCAGGAAATCGCCTTCGATGTGGTTTCCAACCCCGAATTCCTGAAAGAAGGCGATGCGGTCGCTGACTGCATGCGCCCGGATCGTATTGTCATTGGCGCCAGCAGTGCGCATGCGGTGACGGTGTTGCGGCGGTTGTACGCCCCGTTCAACCGCAACCGCGACCGCGTTGTGGAAATGGACGTGCGTTCGGCCGAGCTGACCAAATACGCCGCCAACGCGATGCTGGCGACCAAGATCAGTTTCATGAATGAAATCGCCAATATCGCCGAGCGTGTGGGCGCCGATATCGAGCAGGTGCGCCAAGGCATCGGTTCGGACCCGCGCATTGGCTGGCATTTCATCTACCCCGGCGCCGGTTATGGCGGCTCCTGTTTCCCCAAGGACGTGCAGGCCCTGGCGCGTACGGCTGCCCAGCATGGCCACCAGCCACAACTGCTCAATGCGGTTGAAGCGGTCAACGCGGCGCAGAAGGGCCACCTGTTCGAGCTGATCCAGCGTCACTATGACCGTGGCGAGGACGAAGGCGTGCGTGGCAAGACTTTCGCTGTGTGGGGCTTGGCATTCAAGCCCAACACCGACGACATGCGCGAGGCGCCGAGCCGCCGGGTATTGGCGCAGCTGTGGGAAGCCGGTGCGAAGGTGCAGGTGTTTGATCCGGAAGCCATGGCCGAGGCGCGGCGCATTTTTGGCGAGCGCGAGGATCTGGTTTTCTGCGATTCGGCGTTTGCAGCCTTGCATGACGCCGATGCGCTGGTGGTGATCACCGAGTGGAAGCAGTTCCGCAGCCCGGATTTCGCGCGGATGCGCGAGGCGCTGGGTGATGCGGTGGTATTTGATGGCCGTAACCTGTACGACCCGGTAGAAATCGAAGCCGCAGGTTTGGCGTATTACGGCATTGGCCGAGGACGTTCCGTACATGCATGAGTCACCTTCCGACCAGCGCGAACAGGCGCTGGAAGCACGTCTGGTCGAGTTGGAGATGCGAGTCTCCTTCCAGGAGCAGGCTTTGGCGGAGATGAGCGAGGCATTGGCCGACGCCCGTATGCAGGGCTCGCGCAATGCCGATCTGCTGCGCCATCTCCTTGACGATCTGGGCAAGGTACGCACGACGTTGTACGCCGACGCCGCCGATGAACCACCGCCCCCGCACTACTGATATTTCCTTATGAGTGACAATATTCGCGACCAGCTGCTTGGGCTGGGTTTCAAAGCTGCTCCCAAGCCGGAGCGCAAGGCTGAGCCGCGCCGTGACGGGCGCCCACAGGGCAAGCCCGGTCAAGGCCGGCCGCAGGCGGGCAACAACAAGCCGGCACATGCAGGCAGCAACAAGCCTGGCCACGCCGGCAAGCCCGCGCATGCTGGCAGGCCCGGCCAGGGCCGGCCCGCGCAAGGCACGCGCAAGCCGCGCTCGCAGGAAGACATCGACCTTGCCAAGGCCTATGCCATCCGTGCGCAGAAGGAAAAAGACGAGCGCATGGAAGCGGAGCGTCTCAAGCAGGAAGAAGCACGCCTGCGCCGCGAGGCCCGCGCCAAGCTCGACGAGCTGATCAAGGACAAGGGGTTGAACGACCCCAATGCCGACATCGCCCGTCACTTCCCGTATGGCGGCAAGATCAAGCGCATCTACGTCAATGCCGAACAGCTCAAGGCGCTCAATGCCGGCGAGTTGGGCGTGCTGCAGCAGAACGGCCGCTACCTGTTGGTGACGGCGCAGGTGCTGGCCGAGGCCGAACAGGTATTCGCCCAGGCGGTAGCGCTGAAGGTCGATCCGAATGCGCCGGCCGATGCCGACCCATACGCCGATCCGCAATACCAGGTGCCGGACGATCTGGTCTGGTAATCGATTCGATTTGATGCAGACAACGGGCGCCAGTGGCGCCCGTTGCCGTGAAAGGGGATGCAATGCAGGGACATCTGAAGCAGGAAGGCTACTACCCCCATATTGACGGTTTGCGCGCTGTTGCCGTGCTTGCCGTCATTTTTTACCACCTCAATCCAGCTTGGGTGCCGGGCGGCTTCACCGGTGTGGACGTGTTCTTCGTCATCTCCGGCTTTGTCGTCAGTGCGTCGGTAGCGCGTTCTTCTGCGCTGAATGGTTGGCGAGGTGTATTGGGCTTCTACGCACGACGCATGCGTCGGATCATGCCGGCGCTGTTCGTCTGCCTGCTGGCGACTGGCGTGCTCAGCACGCTGTTCATTCCCGAGTCCTGGCTCAGTGAAACCAGTGGCAAAACCGGTCGCATGGCCTTCGTCGGCTTGAGCAACTGGGTGCTGGCAAGTACCGGCAATGATTATTTTTCGCCGCGTAGCGAATTCAATCCTTACACGCACACCTGGTCGCTGGGCGTTGAGGAACAGTTTTATCTGTTGTTCCCCCTGCTGTTCCTGGGCTGGGTAAAAGGCGGGAAGGGGCGCGGGCTGTCCATGCTGCTGTTCGCCTTGGCAACGGCGGGCTCGCTGGGTTTTGCCATCACTCGCGCGCTGCAGGGCGGCTACGAGATTCAATCTTTCTATCAGACGACCACGCGGTTCTGGCAATTGGGCGCGGGCGTGTTGTTGTTCCAGCTGCTGTCGACCCGAGCGCGAGCGGGCGCGGTTGATGGACAACCGGGTATCTGGCATTCGCTGTTGCAGGTGGCTTGCGCTGCGCTGTTGGGCTATGGACTGTGGGCCGCGCGGCCAGGGCATTCGCCCTGGATCGATGGCTTGTGGCCGGTGCTGGGTACGCTGGGCCTGCTGGCGCTGCTGCACCGTTCTGCCGCAGGTTGGATTGGTAGCTGCTTGTCGCTGCGTCCTATGGTTGTGATCGGGCGCATGTCCTACTCGTTGTACCTCTGGCATTGGCCAGTGTTCGTGCTGTTCCGCTGGACGCTAGGTTTGGAGTCACTGCTTGGGGGTGCACTGGCATTGCTTTGCACGGCGGTCCTCGCCTGGGTGTCCTGGCGCTGGGTAGAGCAGCCGGCACGCTTTGGACGTCGCTGGCGTGGCTCGGATCTGCGCTGGGTGGCCGGCGGCGTGCTGGTAATGCTGCTGGGCATGGGACTGCAGAAGCCGCTGGAACGTGCGGCCAAGTACATTTCGCTGAGTACCGTCAGCCGGCACCCGCTGGAGTGGTATCCCTATGCGAAGGGCTTGAAGAAGGAATTTCCCGAGTGTGAGCTGGTTTTCTCGCGCCTGCCGGTAGCCGGTGGCCAGGTGCAGCAGTTCGAACGAGGTCAGTGCGTAGGCGGCAAGGGGAGCGCTCAGCGCCTGTTCGTTGCTGGGGATTCGCATGCACTGGCTTACGGGGAGATGCTCCGCCGCCTGGTCCTGCTCGACGGTGGGCAGGCGCGCCTGTATGCCAACGCAGGCTGCGCCTTTATCGGCCTGCAGGGGCGCCGACAAGCCGACCCCGGCTGTGATGCTTACGTGCGCAATACCCTGGACGATGTCACTGCACAGGCGCAAGCCGGCGATGTGCTGTTGCTGCCTGGTCTGCGCGTGCCGCGGCTGGTGGAGCAATACAGTCTGTTCGATCAGCAGCAGGCGTTTGCCACGGTAAACAGTGAAGCATCTGCCGCGCAGCGGAAGGCTGATGTGGAAGCGGCAATCGCTGAGTTGAAGCCCCTGGCCGAGCGCGGTGTGCGTATCGTGCTGGAGGCGCCCAAGCCAGTGTTGGGGGCGCCGCCGTTCCGTTGTTCGGATGCATTCAATCGGCACAATCCGATCTGTGTGCACGGAATGACGGTGTCGCGCGAACGGATGGAAACACTGCGCGCACCGGCGTTGTCCAGCCTGCAGCAGGTGGCGCAGGCCTTGCCGGGCGCTAGTGTCTGGGACCCCTTGCCTGTGCTGTGCCCGGGCAAGGAATGCCACCCTGACGATGCCGGCAAGCCGTTGTTCTTCGACGGAGATCATCTCAGTGGTCACGGCAACCGGGTGCTGTTGCCATCCTTCCGCGCACACCAAGCGGCGCTGCACCGGTAGTCAGCTGATGCCGGGCTCAGCTGCCAGTTTGCGGAGGTCGTCGGTTATGGCCTGATTCGAATGTTGAATTCATCGGCCGGCAGTAGCTGAGCTTGCTCCCTGCGCGTCTGGGCTTGTCAATGGGCCTCGCGCGCGGGGTGGCAGCCAGTACCAGGCGATCAGGGTGCCGAGCAGGGCAAAGCAGCCGCCGACCAGGAAGGCGATCTTGCCGTTGCCGAACTGCCATAGCTGGCCGGCGATCAAGGCGCCGAGCACGCCGCCCAGGCCGGACGAGAAGCCATAGAACAGGCCCTGGCCGTGACCGTTGAGGTTGCCCGGGAAGTACCTTGCCAGCAGCTGCATGGCCGAGGCGAAGAAGGCTGCAAAGCCCAGGCAGTGGGTGGTCTGCGCAACCAGCATCACCGGCAGGTTGTCCGGCCATAGCGCGGTTGCCCACCAGCGCAGCACCGCACTGGCCATGGAAATGATCAGCAGCCAGCTGGCGTCCCAGCGGCGGAAGAAACGGGCGATCAGGAAGAACACCGCAACCTCGAACACCACCCCAACCGTCCACATCAGGCCCAGCAGCGAGGTGCTGTAGCCGTGCTGGTCCATATAGACGGAGAAGAACGTGTAGTACGGGCCGAACGAGAGTTGTTCTAGGAAGGCGGCAATGAAGAACGCCATCACCGGCTTCTGCCGCACGATGCTCCAGAAGCCGCCAGCGGGCTGGCTGTGCGAGCCGATGTTGCGCGCATAGCGGTTGAGGAAGGCCGAGCCGGTCATCAACACGAACAACGGCAGCATCAACCAAGGCAACTTGCTGGCGCCATGTTTCTCGATCAGCCAGCCAAACAGGGTGACCACGAGGATGAAGCCCAGCGAACCCCATACCCGGATCATGCCGTAACGATGACTGTCCGTGCCCAGATGGGTGAGGGTGATCGACTCGAACTGCGGCATCACCGCGTTGTAGAAGAAGCAGAACGCGATCATCACCGCGTACAGCGTCCATTGCGGTGCAGGCACCAGGAAGCCCGCAAAGCAGGCAATGGTCAGCACGCAGCCGATGCGCAGCCAGCGGATCGGGTGCGGCGATACTGCCGCCAGCGAGGTCCAGGTGCTGGGTGCAACCACGCGGGTGGCATACCACAGGCTCATCATCACGCTGATCGCGGTGATGGTCATGCCACGCGATTGCAGGTACAGGCTCCAGTACGGAGTGAATGCACCCAGCGCGGCGTAGTAGAAAAAATAGAAACTGGACAGCCGCGCGGTGGGCACGGTGCGGGATGGCAGGGCAGGGGGCGTCATGGGCGGGCGCTGGGGGCGCTGGGAAGGCAGGGGCACGGTGTTCGCCGTGTCCCCTATTGTGCCTTTTGCTGGCCGTGGATGGCAGTTCGCAGATCAGTGATGCGAAAGGCGCTCTGCATGCTGTCGATGTGGCGTCTGTAGCCCGGGTAAGCGCAGCGCACCCGGGAAGCGGGAAGCAACAGACGGTCTCGGCATGGCGCCAACAGCCCCGGGTGCGCTGCGCTTACCCGGGCTACGGTGCAGATCAGCGGCGTCGTTAGCGGGTTGCCTGCGCATTCCACTCGGCAACCTGCGCCTTGCTGTCGGACAGCATCCGGTCCAGTGCGGCGCGGTCGTAAACCTTGCCGCGCATCACCACGGTGCTGATTGCCCGGGTAGCGGCAATGTCCTCCAGCGGGTTGCGCTCCAGCAATACCAGATCGGCAGCCTTGCCGGCGGTCACTGCACCATAACGGTCGAGCTTGCCGAACCAGGCCGGGCCGGCGCGGGTCGCCGACTGCAGCGCCTGCACGGGGGTAAGCCCTTCACGCACATACAGCGCCAGTTCGTTGTGCAGGCCGATGCCGGGGAAGTTGTAGGAGTTCAGAAAGCCCGCATCGGTGCCGGCCATGATCTGCACGCCGGCCTGCTGCAGCATCGGCAGCACCGCAGCTACTTCTGCGTAATGGGCGTGACGGGCCTGGATCTGCTCGGGCGTGGCTTTGGCGGCGCGCTCCACACGCCAAGCATAGGTGGCGCGCAGACCGGGGCCGATGTAGGCCAGATACGGATCCTGGTCGCGCGGCTCGACATCGAGGAAGTCGATGATGCGGCCGCCGTCCAGGGTCGGCGTCACCGCGACGCCGGCTTTGGCAAACCGTTCATAGGCCTGCATCGCGGTTGCGCGGTCAAAGCCGCTGCGCAGGCGCCGGTTGGCTTCGGCGCGGTCGATGCGGCCAGCGGCGAAATCGGCGGCAATAGCGGCTTCGTCCTTGACCCCGGCCTTGTAGGCGTAGTCCAGGTGCTCGATCGAGCTGATGCCGGCGTCCACGGCCTGGTCCACCGTCAGCGCCATCGGAATGTGCCCGGAGGTGCGCAGGCCGCGCTGCTTGGCCTGGCGCAGGGCGTAGAGAAACAGCTCCGGGGTCAGCGTGCTGTCGGTGATCTTGACGAAGTCGACCTGGTCGCGCTGCTCGCGGTCCAGCGCGGCATCCACGCCGGCCTTGTCACCGGCCTCCAGCGTGCCCTTCCAGACCGGGGCGATGCCTTCGATCTTGGCGCCGGAGGTGAACAGCTGCGGGCCAAACAATTGGCCACTGGCGATCTGCCCGCGCCAGGACAGCACCTGTTCGGCCAGGTCGCCGGAGGCGTCGCGGACGGTGGTGATGCCATGCGCCACGTACAGCGGCAGCAGCGCCTTGTTCTCTTCGATCAGCGCCGGGCCGCCACCGAAATGCACATGCATGTCCCAAAGCCCGGGGATGAGATAACGGCCTTTGGCGTCGATGGTCTGGGCCGCCTTCCATTGCGTGGCCAGTTGCGCATCGTCGCCAACGGCGAGGATGTCGGTGCCACGGATGGCCACGGCCTGGCCGGATGTCGCCCGCCCATGTTCCACATCGATGACGGTGGCGTGGCGGATCAATACGTCGGCATTGGCAGGGGTGCTGGCGGCAAGCGCCGGTGCGCTGCTGGCGAGCATGGCCGACAACAGCAGGCAGAGGGTTTTGTTCATGGTGCTTCCAGTGGTGTGCGGCTTGTTCACGTTCATTGCATGCCTTGGTGCTCGCCCGCACTGATGGCCGGCGGCAATCCGACAGTGGCCTGATCTCCGCAGCGATGCTACAAGTGCGCCGGGATATCTGAAAATTAAATGTAATGGTAAGGGTCAGTGAAAAAACAAATAGAGTGCACTACGAGCTGGACCTGCTGCGGGCCTTGGTGACGGTCGCCGACTGCGGCAGTTTCACCGTGGCAGCGGCGCGGCTGCATTCCACCCAATCCACGGTCAGCCAGAAGCTGCGGCGTCTTGAAGACCTGGCAGGACATCGCCTGCTCGACCGCGGCGTACGTGATGTGCGGCCCACCGACATCGGTGAAACCGTACTGGGCTATGCGCGACGCATGCTGGCGTTGAACGAACAGTTGGGGGAGTTGCTGTCAGGCGAAGGCGTGGCGACGGTGATACGCCTGGGTGTGCCGGAGGACTTCGCGGCCGGGCGTACCACCGGCATGCTGGCCGAATTCAGCCGCACCCATCCGCAGGTCAAACTGGAGGTCAGCAGCGGCTTGAGCCGGGCCCTGACCGAGGCGTATGACCGCGGCGAGCTGGACGTGATCCTGGTCAAGCAGCGCCGCGGCAGTCGTGAGGCGGTGGCCTGCTGGCCCGAACCCATGTGCTGGGTGGACAGCATCAGCACGCCCTCGCTGCTGCTCAATCCAGTGCCGCTGGTGGCGTTTCCGCCGCGCGGCATGTATCGCGAAGACATGATCGATGCGGTCGAAGCATTGGGGCGACGCTGGCGGATCAGTTTCACCAGCTCCAGCCTGGGCGGCATCCAGTCGGCGGTGGCCGATGGCCTGGGTATCAGTCTGCTGCCGGCACGGGCGGTGACGGCAGCACACAAGGTATTGGGGCAGGAAAGCGGCTTGCCGCCGATTGACGGCGTGGAACTGGCGCTGCTGCACCGTGCCGCGCTGGATCCACAGGCCAGGGCACTGGCCTGCCTGCTGATACAGATGCTCGAGCAGGAAGCGGCCTGAGCGCGGTGGCTCAGAACAGGTCTTGAACCGGCGTATCCAACAGCTCTTTGGCGCTGTGGGTGAAGCGGCGCAGGCTGGAGATTCCCAGGTCACGGATCAGCGAATGCGTGGAGTGGGGCAACGCCGAATTGTAGATGTCCTGCGGGGCTACATTCTTGCCGTGAACGCCGGGCATCAGGTCTACGCCGGCGGCCGCATAGCAGTGCTGCACCATCGCCGAGCAATACAGCGCGCCTTCCTTGGACAGCACGTTGCTGCGCCGGCGCAGGCGGGTGCTGTGCATGGCGAACAGGGTGCCGACCAGTTCACTGAGCGAGTAACTGGACAGGCCCGACAGCAGGTCCAGTGCGGCGATCTGCACCTTGTGGGTCTGCGCGGCGTCCAGGCCGAAATCGAGGATGGCCAGGTTGGGAAAGGCCTCGTCGTCGAAATAGCGGTCGGCGCGGTTTTCCTGCGCCCCAAGGCGCAGTTGCCGATTGCGCAGGTCCAGATCCGATTCCAGCACCCACCAGTGTCCGTCCAGGCGTTGTTCGCTGAACAGGAACGCATGCGACCACAGGCTGCGATGGCCGTCCTGGGTCAGTGGCGCCTGCGCCTTGCGGATGGCCTTGCCGACCCAGTCGTCGGTACCGCATAGGCCGATGCGGCCGGCGGCGGCGTGCTTGCGGATCAGCTCGGCGTTGCGGCTAGACATGGAATGGAGCCCAGGAGTGCAACGTGCAGGATAGTGGCTGGCAGCGGCCTTGTCGCCGCTGCCAGGGGCAAGATCATTCCGGATCGTAATCGAGGTTGGATGCCAACCAGCGCTCGACCTGGGCGCGGTCCACGCCTTTGCGTTTGGCGTAGTCGCTGACCTGTTCGCGCGACACGCGGCCGACCACGAAGTACTGGCTCTGCGGATGGCTGAAGTAATAGCCGGACACCGCGGCGGTAGGCAGCATGGCGAAGCTCTCGGTCAGCGACATGCCGATGCCCTCGGCGCCGAGCAGTTCAAATAGCGCCTGTTTCTCGCTGTGCTCGGGGCAGGCGGGGTAGCCCGGGGCTGGGCGGATGCCGCTGTACTTCTCGGCGATCAGTGCCTCGTTGTCGAGCTGTTCGCCGCTGGCGTAGCCCCAGAACTCGGTACGCACGCGCTGGTGCAGGCGTTCGGCCATGGCTTCGGCCAGGCGGTCGGCCAGGGCCTTGAGCAGGATGGCGTTGTAGTCGTCGTGGTCGGCTTCATAACGGGCGACGTGCGCGTCGATGCCGATACCTGCGGTCACCGCGAACGCGCCGATCCAGTCCTGTTTGCCGCTGTCGGCCGGTGCAATGAAATCGGCCAGGCAGAAGTCCGGGCGCTCGGCCGGCTTGTCGACCTGCTGGCGCAGGAAGTGCAGGGTGTGCTGCTGATCTAGCCCCTCTCCCTGCGGGAGAGGGGTTGGGGTGAGGGTGCTTGGCACAAGCGAAGAAGCAGAAAGCTTGCCCTCATCCGCCCTTCGGGCACCTTCTCCCGCATGCGGGAGAAGGGAGGAAACAGCACTGTCTCCCGCATGCGGCAGAAGGGAGGAAACAGCACTGTCTCCCGCATGCGGCAGAAGGGAGGAAACAGCACTGTCTCCCGCATGCGGGAGAAGGGAGAGCACGACATCGTCTCCGCTGCTGTTTGCCGGCCACAAGCCGAACACCGCCCGCGCCGTCAGCCACTTCTCGTCAACGATGCGCTTGAGCATCGCCTGCGCATCGGCGAAAAGATCACTCGCCTGCGGGCCTACGATTTCGTCCGTCAGGATGGCCGGGTACTTGCCGGCCAGTTCCCAGGCCTGGAAGAACGGCGTCCAGTCGATGACCGGAATCAGGTCCTGCAGCGGGTAGTCGTCGAATACATGTACGCCGGGCTGGTTCGGCGTCGGCGGCGTGTACTGGCTCCAGTCGCAGCTGAAGCGCTGGCCGCGCGCATGTTCCAGCGAAACCAGGCGCTTGGCATCGCCGCGGTTGCGGTGGCGCTGGCGGATATCCGCATAGTCGGCATCGTTGGCGGCGACGAAGCTGGCGCGCAGTTCGCGCGAGATCAGCGATTGGGCGACGCCGACCGCACGCGAGGCATCTTTCACCCACACCGTTGGCGCGCTGTAGAACGGGTCGATCTTCAGCGCGGTATGCGCGCGCGAGGTGGTTGCACCGCCAATCATCAACGGCAGCTCGAAGCCCTGCCGCTGCATTTCCTTGGCGACGTGGCTCATTTCCTCCAGCGAGGGCGTGATCAGCCCGGACAGACCGATGATGTCGGCGTTCTCGGCGCGTGCCGCGTCGAGGATCTTCTGCGCCGGCACCATCACGCCCAGGTCGACTACTTCGAAGTTGTTGCAGGCAAGCACGACGCCAACGATGTTCTTGCCGATGTCATGCACGTCACCCTTGACCGTGGCCATGATGATCTTGCCGTTGGTCTTGCCGACTTCGCCGGTGCGCGCCTTTTCTTCTTCGATGAAGGGCAGCAGATAGGCCACAGCCTTCTTCATCACGCGGGCGGATTTGACCACCTGCGGCAGGAACATCTTGCCGGCACCGAACAGGTCGCCGACCACGTTCATGCCGTCCATCAGCGGGCCTTCAATCACGTCCAGCGGGCGGCTGGACTGCTGCCGCGCTTCTTCGGTGTCTTCTTCAACCCAGGCATCCAACCCTTGCACCAGCGCGTGGGCCAGACGGTCGCGTACCGGACGTTCGCGCCAGGCAAGGTCCTCGACTTTCTTCTCGCCTTTCTTGCCTTTGTAGCGCTCGGCGATTTCCAGCAAACGCTCGGTGCCATCGCGGCGGCGGTTGAGGATCACATCTTCCACGCGTTCGCGCAGTTCCGGATCGAGCTGGTCGTAGATCGGCATGGCGCCGGCGTTGACGATGCCCATGTCCATGCCGGCCTTGATGGCGTGGTACAGGAACACCGAGTGGATCGCCTGGCGCACGGTTTCGTTGCCACGGAACGAGAACGAAACGTTCGATACGCCGCCGGACACATGGCAGTGCGGCAGGGTGCGCTTGATGATGCGGGTGGCTTCAATGAAGTCCACCGCGTAGTTGTCGTGTTCCTCGATGCCGGTGGCCACGGCAAAGATGTTGGGGTCGAAGATGATGTCTTCCGGCGGGAAGCCCACCTGCTCGGTGAGGATGCGGTAGGCGCGCGTGCAGATCTCGACCTTGCGCTCGCAGGTATCGGCCTGGCCGACTTCGTCGAAGGCCATCACCACCGCCGCGGCACCATAACGGCGCACCAGCCGGGCGTGTTCCAGGAACGCGGCTTCGCCTTCCTTCAGCGAGATCGAGTTGACCACGCTCTTGCCCTGCAGGCATTTCAGGCCGGCTTCGATCACGCTCCACTTGGACGAATCGACCATCACCGGAATGCGGGCGATATCCGGCTCGGACATGATCAGGTTGAGGAACCGCGCCATCGCCTTCTCGGAATCGATCAGGCCCTCGTCCATGTTGACGTCGAGGATCTGTGCACCGCTGGCAACCTGCTGGCGGGCGACTTCCACCGCTTCTTCGTAACGTTCTTCCTTGACCAGTTTGCGGAACTGCGCGCTGCCGGTGACGTTGGTGCGCTCACCAACATTGATGAACAACAGGTCAGGGGTGATGACCAGTGGTTCCAGGCCCGACAGGCGGGTGTAGTGGGTTGCGGTGTCGTTGCTCATTACCAGACCTTGAAAACCTGTCCATTGGCGATACCGTCGATGCTGCGCTGGTAAGCCAGTGCGGCGCGGGCGGCGGAGACCGGTTCAAAGCCGGGGAAGAAGTCGCCATAGGCGTCCAGCGCTTCAGTCAGCACGCTGGGGCTTACCGCGTTGATGCGCAGGCCGCGCGGCAGTTCCAGCGCGGCAGCGTGTACGAAACCTTCGATGGCGGCGTTGACGCTGCTGGCGCTGGCGCCCTGCGCGATCGGCTGCTCCGTCAGGATGCCGGTGGTCAAGGTGATGCTGCCGCCGTCACGCAGGTGGTGTTGGCCCAGCAATGCCAAGCGCACCTGGCCCAGCAGTTTGTCCTGCAGGCCCTGGGCGAACTGTGCAGGGCTCATCTGCGTCAGCGGCCCGAAGTGGACACTGCCGGTGGTGGCGACAATGGCATCGAGCGGGCCGACGGCCTGCAGCAGCGCGCTCACGCTGTCGTCGCTGCCAAGATCAACGCTGTGCAGCGGATCCGAGCGAGACGCGGTGATGACCTGATGCTGTTGCCGCAGATGCTGCGCAACCGCCGAACCCAGGGTGCCACTGGCACCGACCAGAAGAATCTTCTTCATCGCGTGTTCCTCAAGCAGCTTTGTCTGCAGCCAGCGGCAGCCTGCGCGGCGGCAGCCCGGCGACAGCCTCGGCGATGGCGCGGATATGGTCGGGCGAGGTGCCGCAGCAACCGCCTACCAGGTTCAGCAGGCCGGACTGGGCGAACTCCTTGAGCGTGGTGGCCATTTCCTCGGGCGTCTCGTCGTACTCGCCGAAGGCATTGGGCAGGCCGGCATTCGGATGCGCGCTGACATAGCCGCTGGAGATCTGCGCCAGCGTTTCCACATGCGGGCGCATGTCGGTGGCACCGAGCGCGCAGTTGAAGCCGATCGACAGCGGCTGGCCGTGCGAGACCGACGCGTAGAAGGCTTCGGCGGTCTGCCCGGACAAGGTGCGGCCGGAGGCATCGGTGATGGTGCCGGAGATCATGATCGGCAGGCGGCCGCCGCGCGCATCGAATACTTCCTCGATGGCGAACAGCGCGGCCTTGGCATTGAGCGTGTCGAAGATGGTTTCCACCATCAGGGTGTCGGCGCCGCCGTCGATCAGGCCTTCGATGGCTTCGCGGTAGGTCGCGCGCAATGCGTCGAAACTGGTGTTGCGGAAGCCGGGGTCGTTGACGTCGGGGCTGATCGAGGCGGTGCGGCTGGTCGGGCCGAGCACGCCGATCACGAAGCGCGGCTTGGCCGGGTTGGTCGCTTCGATGGCATCACAGCACTGGCGCGCAACCTGGGCACCAGCCTTGTTCAACTCATACACCAGGTGTTCCAGGTGATAGTCGGCCTGGCTGACCGAGGTAGCGTTGAAGGTATTGGTTTCCAGCAGATCCGCACCGGCTTCAAGGTAGGCGGTATGGATGCCGGCGATCACGTCAGGCTTGGTCAGCAGCAATAGATCGTTGTTGCCCTTCAGGTCGTGCCCGCAGCCGGCGCCATGGACATGCTGGCTGTCGAAGCCCTCGGCAAAACGCTCGCCGCGATAGTCGCCTTCCTCCAGGCGATGGCGCTGGATCATTGTCCCCATCGCACCATCGATGATCAGGATGCGCTGGGCCAGGGCATCGAGCAGTTTGTGGACGCGATCGGGGTGGAGCCAGGGGAGGGCTTGCATAGGGCGGGCCGGGTGCTCGTGTCAGGATTGGTGCGCGATCAGCGAGATCACTTCGAAGTGCGGCGGGCGCTTTTCGCGGGTGACGGTCTCCAGACTGGATACTTCCAGCCCGGCCTTTTCCACGAACTTGCGCAGCTCCTTGCCGGTGAAACCGAGATTGACGTGGCCGTAGGCTTCCACCGCAGCCTTGTGCTCATGGCGGGCCAGGCTGCACAGCATCAGCCGGCCTTGCGGGCGCAGCACGCGGGCGCATTCAGCCACGGCCTTGGCCGGCTGGCTGGAGTAGGTGAGGGCGTGCATCAGCACCACCAGGTCGAAGCTGCCATCGGCGAACGGCAGCTTGTGCATGTCGCCTTCCAGCACCTCGACATTGGGCAGCTTGCGCAGGCGCTCGCTGGCGGCGGCGACGACGCGGGCACTGGTGTCGATGCAGACATAACGCTTTGCGTGCGGGGCCAGCAGCTCGGCCAACACGCCGTCGCCGGAGGCGATGTCCAGCACATCACCGGTTTCCAGCAGCGGCAGGGCGCTGCGTGCCATCGCTTCCCAGGTGCGGCCGGGCGAATAATGGCGCTCCATGTCGCCGGCGACGCTGTCCGCCCAGTTCTGGTCGGCCGCACGCATGGCCAGCACCGCCGGTACACGCTCGGCATCCTGGCGCAGCAGCGGGTCGTCGCTGCCACTGCTGAGGGCATGCCACAATGCGCGCTGCGCCGAATCCAGTGCGGCTTCGTCAAAGCGGTAGTACGCCGAGACGCCGGCGCGGCGGTCGCGCACCAGGCCGGCTTCCTTGAGCCGGGCCAGATGGGTGGACACGCGTGGCTGTGCCAGCGTGGTGATGGCCGACAGCTCGGCCACAGTCAGTTCTTCCTGCTCAAGCAGCGTCAACAGACGCACGCGCGTCGCATCGGCGAACACTTTCAGACGGGTTGACCAGTCTTCCAGATCCATAAATATCTACCTATCGCGATATAGAGATATTTTCGTTGTATTGCCGGTTCCGGTCAAGAAGATGCATAGGCTGAACGGGGTTGCGATGGTTACAATCGCAACTTGATAAACCCTGGGAGGGGTGTAGTGGACTTCAGTTTTTCCGACGAGCAGCTGATGCTGCAGGACGTCGCACGCCGTATCGCCAAAGAAAAGATCGCCCCCAGTGCCGAGCACTTCGACGCCACCGGTGAGTACCCGCTGGAGAACATCCGCCTGCTCGGCGAGAACGGCCTGATGGGCATCGAAGTGCCGGTGGAATACGGCGGCTCGGGTATGGACCCCATCTCCAGCGTGCTGGCGATCATCGAGGTTTCTGCGGCCGATGCAGCCCATGCCACCATCATGTCGGTGAACAATTCGCTGTTCTGCAACGCGGTGCTGGGTTATGGCACCGAGGCGCAGAAGCAGATCTACGTGCGTGCGATTGCCGAAGGCAGCGAGATCGGTGCGTTCGCGTTGACGGAGTCGCAGTCCGGTTCGGACGCCACTGCCATGCGTTGCCGCGCGGTCAAGCAGGCCGATGGTTCGTTTGTGATCAACGGCCAGAAGAGCTGGATCACCTCGGGCCCGGTGGCGCGTTACATCGTGTTGTTTGCGATGACCGACCCGGACAAGCGCTCGCGCGGCATCACTGCGTTCATGATCGATACCCACAAGTCGGGCTTCGGCCGCGGCAAGACTGAGCCCAAGCTCGGCGTGCGTGCTTCGGCAACCTGCGAGATCGAGTTCCAGGACTATGTTGCCGCTGCCGAAGACGTGATCGGCAACGAAGGCGAGGGCTTCAAGATCGCGATGAGCCTGTTGGATTCGGGCCGCATCGGCATCGCGTCGCAGGCGGTGGGCATTGCCCGTGCCGCCTATGAAGCCTCGCTTGCCTATGTGAAGGACCGCAAATCGTTTGGTGCGCCGATCGGCAGCTTCCAGATGATCCAGGCCAAGATCGCCGACATGAAATGCAAGCTGGACGCAGCCATGCTGCTGACCTTGCGCGCGGCTTGGTTGAAGTCGCAGGGCAAGCGCTTCTCCACCGAGGCAGCGGTAGCCAAGTTGACCGCTTCGGAGGCGGCGATGTGGATTGCCCACCAGGCGGTGCAGATCCACGGTGGCATGGGCTATTCCAAGGAAATGCCGCTGGAGCGTTATTTCCGCGATGCCAAGATCACCGAGATCTATGAAGGCACGTCGGAGATCCAGCGTCTGGTCATCGCCCGCAACGAAACCGGCGTGCGCTAAGCACACGGCAGTGCCGCGCCTGGATGGCCCGAGGCACCACGGGTAACGCTTCTCCCTCGATTGGCGCGGCACTACAAGTGCAAAAAAAAGCCCCGGCATTGCCGGGGCTTTTCGTATCAGCGGTCTTCCTGCACCGCGCGTACCTTGTGCTGTTCGATGTACTCCTTGGACTGCTCGTCCAGCTTGTCACCGAGCATGCGCCGCACGCTGACGAAGAACAGCGGGATCAGCAGCACGCCGATCACGGTGGCGAACAACATGCCGCCGATCACGCCGGTACCCAGCGAGTGGCGTGCATTGGCGCCGGCACCGCTGGAGATGGCCATCGGCAGCACGCCGAGGATGAACGCAAACGAGGTCATCAGGATCGGGCGGAAACGCAGATGTGCCGCTTCGATGGTCGCCTCGCGCAGGGTCTTGCCGGCTGCACGCTGCTCGACCGCGAACTCCACGATCAGGATCGCGTTCTTCGCCGCCAGACCAATCACCGTCACCATGCCGATCTTGAAATACAGATCGTTCGGCAGGCCACGCAGCAGCGAGAACACCACCGCGCCGAGGATGCCGATCGGCACCACCAGCAGCACCGAGACCGGGATCGACCAGCTTTCATACAGCGCTGCAAGACACAGGAACACCACCACGATCGACAACACCATCAGCAGCGTCGCCGCGTTGCCGGCCAGGATTTCCTGGTAGGACATGCCCGACCAGTCATAGCCGAAGCCGGCCGGCAGGTCGTCACGTACCAGTCGTTCCATGGTCGACATGGCCTGGCCGGAACTGCTGCCCGGAGCCGGTGCGCCGACGATGTTGACCGCCGAGTAGCCGTTGTAGCGGTTCAGTGCCGGCGGGGCATAGATCCACTCCGACTTGACCACCGAGCTGAGCGGAATCATCGCCGGCTGGCCGGTGGCGTCCTTGCTCAGCGAGCTCGGCACAAAATAGCTGTTCAGCGATTCCGGACCGGTGCGGTAGGCGGCGTCGGCCTGCATGTTGACGCGCTTGATGCGGCCACCATAGAAGAAGTCGTTGACGTAGACCGGTGCCAGCATCATCTGGATGGCGGTATAGACGTCATTGACCGATACGCCCATGGCCTGGGCCTGCACGCGGTCCACCTTGAGCTGCAGCTGCGGCGAGTTTTCCAGCGTATTGGGGCGTACGCCGACCAAGGCCTTGTCCTGCCCGGCCGCACCCAGCAGGGTGTTGCGGGCGTTCATCAACGCCTCCTGGCCGGCGCCGGTACGGTCCTGCAGCCACATGTCGAAACCACCGAACTGGCCCAGGCCCTGCACGGTCGGCAGGTTGACGAAGAAGATCTGCGCGTCCTTGATGCTGTAGGCCTTCTGGTTCATTTTCTGGATGAACTCAGGCGCGGTTTCCTTGCGTTCGCTCCAATCCTTGAGGCGGACGAAGGCCATACCCACGTTTTCACCGGAACCGATGAAGCTGAAACCGGTGATCTGCATCAGGCCTTCAAACGCATCTTCCTGCTGCAAGGTGCCGAGCAGCTGGTCGAACACAGCGGTGGTGCGGGTCTTGGTGGCACCCGGCGGCAACTGCACGATGGCCAGCGCATAGCCCTGGTCTTCTTCCGGCAGGAAGCTGCCCGGCAAGCGGGTGAACAGGAAGCCACACAGCACCAGCAGCAGCGCGAATACCATCAACCAGCGCGGGGCGTGCCGGATGACACCGCCGACGGTGCCGACATAGCTCTTTTCCAGCTTGCCGTAGTACTTGTTGAAGGTGCGGTAGACCCAGTTCGGATGCTCGTTGTGGGTGGGCTTGAGGAAGGCCGCACACAGCGCCGGGGTGAAGGTCAGCGCCAGCAGGGCCGAGAACGCCATCGCCATGGCGATGGTCAGCGCGAACTGCTTGTAGATCTCGCCGGATGCACCTGGCTGCAGGGCAGAGGGAATGAACACTGCAGCCAGCACCACGGTGATTGCCACCACGGCGCCAGTGATCTGGCTCATTGCTTTCTGCGTGGCCGGCTTCGGGTCGAGCTTCTCCTCGCTCATGATGCGTTCGACGTTTTCGATGACGACGATGGCGTCATCGACCACGATGCCGATCGCCAGCACCATCGCGAACAGGGTCAGCTGGTTGATGGTGAAGCCGATCGCCAGCATGCCCATGAAGGTGCCGAGCAGGGCCACCGGGATGACCAGGGTGGGGATGATCGTCGCGCGGAAGTTCTGCAGGAAGATCAACATCACCAGGAACACCAGGATGATGGCCTCGACCAGGGTGTGGATCACTTCCTCGATCGAGATGGTGACGAAGGTGGTGCTGTCGTAGGGGGTGAACCAGCTCACGCCGGGCGGGAAGCTCGGTGCCAGCTCGTCCATCTTTGCGCGCACCGCCTCGGACACGTCCAGGGCGTTGGCGCCGGGCAGCAGCTGGATGGCGAACACAGCCACCGGCTTGCCGTTGTACTTGGTGTCAAAGCCGTAGTTGGTCGCACCGAAGGAAACCTTGGCGACGTCCTTGAGCTTGACCACGCTGCCGTCACTGTTGGCCCGCAGGATGGTGTTCTCGAACTCTTCCGGGCTGCTGTAGCGCCCTTCGGCGGCAACGGTTGCGGTGAAGGCCTGGCCATTGGGTGCCGGGTCGCCGCCCACCGAACCTGCCGCGAACTGCAGGTTCTGGGTGCCGATTGCGTTGTAAACATCGGTTGCCGACAGGTGGTAGCCCTGCAGCTTTTCCGGGTTCAGCCATACGCGCATGGCGTATTCGGAACCGAACTGCTGGGTGCTGCCGACGCCGGGAACACGCGAGATCTGCTCCAGCACGCGCGCACCGACAATGTCGTTGAGCGCGTCACGGTCGACGTTGCCGTCATCCGAGCGCACGCCCACGGCCATCAGGAAGCCGGCGTTGGCCTTGGCCACCACCACGCCCTGCTTGGTTACTTCCGAAGGCAGTCGCGGGGTTGCCAGCGATACCTTGTTCTGCACCTGCACCTGGGCGATGTCGGCATTGGTGCCGCTGTCGAAGGTCAGGGTGATGGTGACCCGTCCGTTCGATGACGACGACGAGCTGAAATACATCAGGTTGTCGATGCCGGTCAGCTGCTGCTCGATCACCTGGGTGACCGATTTTTCCGCGGTGGACGCACTGGCGCCCGGGTAGTTGGCGGTGACGGTCACCTGCGGTGGCGCCACGCTCGGATAGGACTCGATACCCAGGTTGAGGATCGAGATCACGCCGCCAAGCGAGATCAGGATCGCCACCACCCAGGCGAAGACGGGATGCTCGATGAAAAATTTAGGCATGGTGGAGTCCCGTTACTCTTTCTTTGCCGGGGCAGCGGCCGGCGCGCCAGCGGCGGGCTTGGCGGCGTCGGGCTGCCAGGGTTTGGCAACGGCCGGGGCGCCTTCCTTGACCTTCTGGATGCCGGAAACAATGATCTGGTCGCCGGCGGCCAGGCCGGAAGAAACCAGCCAGTTGGCACCCTGCTGGTTGTCCAGGCTGATGTTCTTGCGCGCGACCTTGCCGTCCTTGCCCACGATCAGCACGTAGCCGCCCTGGGTATCACGCTGCACGGCCTGCTGCGGCACCAGGAAGGCGTTGTGGCGCTCGCCCAGGTTGGCCTTGAAGCTGACGAACGAGCCCGGCAGAAGGATGTGGTCCGGGTTGGGCAGCTGCGCACGTAGCGATACCGTGCCGGTCGCCGGATCCACCGTGGTCGAAGAGAAATCCAGGCTGCCTTCGTGGCCGTAGGCGCTGCCATCGGGCAGGTTGACCTGCACCGTGGTCTTGCCGTCGCCGGCCAGTGCCACCGCGCCCTTGTCCTGGGCTGCACGCAGCTGGCTCAGTTCGTCGGCGGTCATCGAGAAGTTCACATACAGCGGATCGATCTGATCAACCGTGGTCAGCAGGGTCACATCGCCCTGGCCAACCAGAGCACCTTCGGTGACCTGCTGCTTGCCCGCCTGGCCGGCGATGGGCGAGGTGACCCGCGCATAGCCCAGATTGATGCGCGCAGCGGTGACAGCGGCTTCGGCCTGCTGCACGGCGGCGGCCGAGGAGCGTTCGGCGGCTTCGGCGCTGTCCAGGTCGGACTTGGAGACATAGCTCTGCGGTGCCAGCGAGCGCGCGCGGGTGGCGGTGGCGCGGGCGTTGACGTAGGTGGCGCGGGCCGCTGCCAGCGCACCTTCGGCAGACGCCAGCGAGGCCTGCAGCGGCGCCGGGTCGATCAGGAACAGCACCTGACCTTCCTTGACCGTGCTGCCTTCTTCGTAGACGCGCTTCTGCAGCACGCCGGCCACGCGGGCGCGGACGTCGGCCGAGCGGAACGGCGACAGCCGGCCAACCAGCTCACGCTGCAAGGGCAGGGTCTGCGGTTTGGCGTCCACCACGCCGACCTCCTGCGGAGGCGGAGCAGCTTGCTCCTGCGGCTTTTTGCAGGCGGCAAGGCTCAATGTCGCTGCACAGGTGAGAGCGAGAAGACGGAGTGGGGCGGTCATCAGGAGAAACTCCGGGTGTTGTTTTTATTTGAGGCCGTGGTGGCTTGGTGCGCCGGCGCAAAAGCACGCAGGAAGCCGTCAACGGCAAATTCGGCCCAGCAGAGACGGTTGTGTGGGTCGTCGCGGTGGGGGGCGTGGAATCGCTGTCGTTCAAAATCCTGGCCAGCAATCATGCTTATTAACAGCTCGGCCATGAAATGCGGGTCGTCATGGTCCAAACGGCCGCGGAGAATTTCGGTGTGCATCCATTCAGCTACATGGTTGCGCAATGCCTCACTGCTGCCCAGGTACATATATTGCGCTTCGTCGCGGAACTCATGCGCGCTGGCGCCGATCAGCTGGGCGGTGCGGCGGGCAGCGGGTTTGTTGCGGTTTTCGAGATAGCCCACGGCGAAATCGAGCAGGACCTGGCGCAGGGCTTTGTCTTCGTCAACCACCAGTGCGGCGGTGGCGTTGGAGACATGCAGCTGCATGGCCTGGCGCAACAGCTCGCGTTTGCAGCCATAGCGGCTGTAGAGCGTCTGCTTGGAACAGCCTGCCGCTGCCGCGACGGCATCCATACTCAGGCGTATTCCCTGTTCGGCCAAGAGTTCCCGCACCGCTTCGAACACGCGCTCATCACGCGCGTCGATTGGCGCGGGGCTGGTAGAAGGGTTTGGCATAAGCGGTGGACTATACCGTCCAGTTCAGAAACACCGCAACGTAATTCGTCTTTCACTCCTGTTGGTGAGCAAACGAGATTCAGGTGGCGGACATTCTTGCGGCATCGCTATCACCAGATACGGGGCTGTCGCTGTCGTTTCTGCCCGGATTGCGCTGCAGATAATGCGGCCCTGCAGCAAGGTTCTTTTTGTTACCAGCGATACAATCGCGGTTTCTCCAACCGAGCAACACCCAAAGCTCTGCCATGAAATCGCAAAACAGTGCTGCCAAGTCCGTAAAGACGAAATCCAAACCGGCTGTAAAGCAGAACATCGCAGACGCCGGCCTCTCGCTAGAACCGGTATTTGCAGCCTTGCGGAAGCGTTATCCCGCTGCAGCCGCGCAGGCGCAGGCAGTGGCATTTGCTACGGCGTTCTACAAGCGCATGGAAGCCGACGAGTTCAAGCTGCACTCGGCCGACGACTGGGCGGTGCTGGCCGCCGGCATGCTCGAGTTCGCCCGCAGCCGCAAGCCGGGCAAGGCCAATGTGCGTGTGTTCAATCCCACGCTGAAGACTGACGGTTGGGAATCGGCACATACCGTGCTGCAGATCGTCAACGACGACATGCCGTTCCTGGTGGATACGGTGACACTGGCACTGGCCGAGCAGGGCGTCGGCGTGCACGTGCTGGGCCACCCGGTGATCAATATCGCGCGCGACAAGGCCGGCAAGCTCAGCGGCGTTGGCAATGGTGCGCTGGAGTCGGTGATGTTGCTGGAGATTGATCGCCAGCCGGCCGACGCGCTGGACGCGATCGCCAAGCGAGTCACCGCTGCGGTGGACGACGTGCGCGCCATCGTCAATGACTGGCAGCCGATGACCGACAAGGCGCTGGCACTGGCCGATGACCTGGGCAAGCGTTCGCTGCCGGTCAGCAAGGAATCGCGTGCCGAGGCGCAGGAGTTCCTGCGCTGGGCCGCCGACAACCATTTCACCTTCTTCGGCTACCGCGAGTACAAGGTAGAGAAGAAGGGCAAGGAAGAAGTGCTGGTCGCCCAGAACGGCACCGGGCTGGGCCTGATGCGCGGCAAGGACACGATGGTGGCACGCCCGGTCAAGGGGCTCGCCGCCGAAGGCCTGAACGCCACCAGCAGCCTGCATGACGCGCTGATCCTGACCAAGACCAATGCCCGCTCGCATATCCACCGCGGCGGCTACATGGACTACATCGGCGTGCTGGAATTCGACGCCAAGGGCAAGATCATCGGCGAGCAGCGCTTCCTCGGCCTGTTCACCTCCAGCGCTTACAACCGCCGCCCGTGGGAAATCCCGCTGGTGCGCCAGCGCTATGAAAACGTGATGGCACGTTCGGGCCTGAGCCTGTCCAGCCACAGCGGCAAGGCACTGCGTCATATCCTGGAGTCGCTGCCGCGCGAAGAACTGTTCCAGTCCAGCGAGGACGAACTGTTCCGCACCGCCATGGGCGTGCTTGGCCTGCAGGAGCGCGTGCGCAGCCGCCTGTTCCTGCGCCGTGACAAGTTCAGTCGCTTCATCTCGGCACTGGTGTTCCTGCCGCGCGAGCGCTTCAACACCGACGTGCGTCTGCGCGTTGAAAGCATGTTGAAGGATGCGCTGCAGGGCGAATACGTCGATTCCAGCGTAGTGCTGGGCGACTCGCCGCTGGCCCAGGTGCACCTGATCGTGCGCCCCAAGGCCGGGCAGAGCCTGGAGCTGGACGTGGAGGGCATGGAAAAGCGCCTGGCCCACGTGCTGCGCAACTGGCAGGACGATCTGCGCGAAGCGCTGGTCAACAGCCATGGCGAAGGCGAAGGCCTGCGCATCGCCTCGCGTATCGGCAAGGCCCTGCCGGCCGGTTACATCGAAGACTCCAGCGCTGAAATCGCTGCGGCCGACGTCGCCCAGCTGGACGCATTGACCGGCCCGGACGATCTGCGTCTGAGCCTGCAGGCCATCCGTCGCGATGGCGTCGATGGTCTGCGCCTGAAGCTGTACCGCCAGCTGGAAGACATTCCACTGTCGGACGTGCTGCCGATGATGGAAAACATGGGCCTGCGCGTAATCGCCGAGCGCCCGTACAAGCTGATGGTCGATGAAGCGCCGGTCTACGTGCAGGACTTCGAGGTTGAATCCACCATCGGTGCGATCGACCCGGCCAGCGCCAATGCCGCCTTCAGCGATGCATTCGCTCGTACCTGGCACGGCGATGCCGAGAACGATGGCTTCAACCGTCTGGTGCTGGGCGCCGGTCTGGATTGGCGCCAGGTGTCGATGCTGCGCGGCTACTGCAAGTACCTGCTGCAGATCGGCGTGCCGTTCTCGCAGACTTATGTGGAAGGCACCTTCAATCGTTACCCGCTGCTGGCGCGCCTGATCGTGGAACTGTTCGAAGCCCGCTTCGAGCCGACCCCGTCGGCCGACAAGGCGGTGCTGGATGCACAGCTGGCCCAGTTCAAGCAGCTGGCCGGTGACGATGCCACCACCCTCAAGCTGCTCGACGGCGTGGTCAAGGCGCGCAAGAGCGACCGTGCCGCGCGCATGGCGTTGGTGCACGAAGTGCTGGTCAAGCTGCTCGACGGCGTTTCCAGCCTGGACGAAGACCGCATCCTGCGCAGCTTCATCGGCGTGATCGAAGCCACCCTGCGCACCAGCTATTACATGGTGCGCAAGGACGGCGTGCGCGCCGATGGCGGCCCGGCCGACTACATCAGCTTCAAGTTCGACGCCGCCAAGGTGCCGGACCTGCCCAAGCCGCGCCCGTACCGCGAAATCTTCGTGTGCGGACCGCGCGTGGAAGGTACCCACCTGCGCTTCGGCCCGGTAGCCCGTGGTGGCCTGCGCTGGTCGGACCGTCGCGAAGACTTCCGCACCGAGGTGCTGGGCCTGGTCAAGGCGCAGATGGTGAAGAACACCGTGATCGTGCCGGTCGGCTCCAAGGGCGGCTTCTTCGCCAAGCAGCTGCCGGACCCGTCGGTGGATCGCGACGCATGGTTCGCCGAGGGCGTGGCCTGCTACAAGCGCTTCATCAACGGCCTGCTCGACATCACCGACAACATCGTCAACAACAAGATCGTGCCGCCGCAGGGCGTGGTGCGTCATGACATGGACGATCCGTACCTGGTCGTTGCTGCCGACAAGGGCACCGCCACGTTCTCCGACACCGCCAACGGCATCGCCCGTGCGCACGGTTTCTGGCTGGACGATGCGTTCGCTTCCGGTGGCTCGGTCGGTTACGACCACAAGGGGATGGGCATCACCGCGCGTGGTGCGTGGGAGTCGGTCAAGCGCCACTTCCGTGCGCTGGGCCGTGACTGCCAGAAGCAGGATTTCACCGTGGTCGGTGTTGGCGATATGTCCGGCGACGTGTTCGGCAACGGCATGCTGCTGTCCGAGAAGATCCGCCTGGTCTGCGCATTCGATCACCGCCACATCTTCCTCGACCCGAACCCGACCGCTGCCAGCTCGTTCAAGGAACGCGCGCGCATGTTCAAGGTGCCGCGTTCTAGCTGGGCAGACTACGACAGCAAGCTGATCAGCAAGGGCGGCGGCATCTACCCGCGTTCGCTCAAGTCGATCGAGATCACCCCGGAAGTGCGTGAGGCACTGGGCATCGACGCCAGCATCAAGGCGATGAACCCGACCGACCTGATCAATGCCGCGCTGAAGGCACCGGTTGACCTGCTGTGGAACGGCGGCATCGGTACCTACGTCAAGTCGGCGGGCGAGACCCATGCCGATGTCGGCGACCGCGCCAACAACGGCCTGCGCGTCAACGGTGGCGAGCTGCGCTGCAAGATCGTGGGCGAGGGCGGCAACCTGGGCATGACCCAGCTCGGCCGCATCGAGGCCGCGCAGGTAGGCGTGCTGCTCAACACCGACTTCATCGACAACTCGGCCGGTGTGGATACCTCCGACCACGAAGTCAACATCAAGATCCTGCTCAACGATGTTGTCCGCGCCAAGAAGCTCACAGTGGACCAGCGCAACAAGCTGCTGGCCTCGATGACCGACGAGGTCGGCGAGCTGGTGCTGATGGACAACTACCGTCAGAACCAGGCGCTGAGCCTGATGGAGCGGATGAGCAGCAAGCGTCTGGGCTCCAAGCAGCACTTCATCCGCACGCTGGAGAAGCAGGGCCTGCTGGATCGCCAGATCGAGTTCCTGCCGTCCGACGCCGAGCTGTCGGCGCGCAAGCTGCGTGGCCAGGGCCTGACCCGTCCGGAGCTGGCGGTACTGCTGTCGTACTCCAAGATCGTCGCCTTCCAGCAGCTGCTGGAGTCGGACATCCCGGAAGACCCGTACCTGTCCAAGGAACTGCTGCGTTACTTCCCGCAGCCGCTGCAGAAGAAGTACGCCGATGCGATGGACCGTCACCGCCTGAAGCGCGAAATCATCGCCACGGCCGTGACCAACCAGACCATCAATCGCATGGGCGCCACCTTCCTGATGCGCATGCAGGAAGACACCGGCCGTACCGTGGCCGAGGTTGCCAAGGCCTACACCATCAGCCGTGAAACGCTGGATGCGCGTGCACTGTGGACGCAGATCGATGCACTCGATGGCACCTTGCCGGAAGCAGTGCAGGTGGATGCGTTGGAAGTGATCTGGAAGCTGCAGCGCTCGTTCGTGCGTTGGCTGCTGACCCGTCCGGGCGCGATGCCGGGCATCACTGCCGCGGTGGACCGTTATCAGGGTCCGTTCAACGACATCCGCGTTGCATCGGGCGTGCTGCCTGATTCGCAGCGCCCGGCCTACGAGGCCAGCGTTGTGGCGTGGAAGGAGAAGGGCTTGCCGGCGGCGCTGGCACAGCAGTTGTCCGAGCTGCAGTTCCTGGAACCGGCGTTCGACATCATTGAACTGGCGCGTCCGCGCAAGCTCAAGCCGGTGGACGTCTCCAAGGTCCACTTCCGCCTGGGCGAAGCCCTGCAGATGCCGTGGCTGTTCGAGCAGATCGACGCGCTGGAGGTCAACGGCCGTTGGCATGCGGTTGCCCGTGGCGTGTTGCGCGACGAGCTGGCTGCACATCAGCGTGCATTGGCTGGCCAGGTGCTGGCGATGAAGGGCGCGACCGCTGAGGCCAAGGTGGCTGCGTGGTTGGGCCGTGATGACAGCGGCCTGCGTTTCACCCTGGCGATGCTGGCCGAGTTGGCCGAACAGAAGACGCTGGACTACCCGACTGTGTCGGTTGCGGTGCAGCGTTTGGGCCAGTTGGCTGCGCACGGCGCTTAAAGCGTTAGGTTTTTGTTTTGGAGAACGGGCCCGAAAGGGCCCGTTTTCTTTTTTGGGGAAATCAAGAGCTTGCCCTCACCCCAACCCCTCTCCCGCGCGCGGTAGAGGGGCCAGAAATCTGCGAGCGCGAGCGCCGCCTGCAACTGCAGGTTCAGCCCCTCTCTCGCTTGCGGGAGAGGGGTTGGGGTGAGGGGCGCTTTTTGGCACCACCGGGAAAGCTTCTGCCGA